>NZ_JBQHTS010000004.1:0-160405 GCF_052065595.1 Collinsella sp. HCP28S3_E12 | reverse complement strand
ATCCGGGCCAGACATCAACCGGACGGGCTCCTGCCCCTATTCGAGTTAAAGTGTTCTCTCTCTAAGAATGTGTCTCCCTAGAAAGGAGGTGATCCAGCCGCACCTTCCGGTACGGCTACCTTGTTACGACTTCACCCCCCTCACCCTCCACACCTTCGGCGCCTCCCCCCTCTCGGTTGGGCCGGCGACTTCGGGTGCAGACGACTCGGGTGGTGTGACGGGCGGTGTGTACAAGGCCCGGGAACGCATTCACCGCGGCATGCTGATCCGCGATTACTAGCAACTCCGACTTCATGGGGGCGGGTTGCAGCCCCCAATCCGAACTGGGGCCGGCTTTCCGGGATCCGCTCCCCCTCGCGGGGTGGCATCCCTCTGTACCGGCCATTGTAGCACGTGTGCAGCCCAGGGCATAAGGGGCATGATGACTTGACGTCGTCCCCGCCCTCCTCCGCCTTGACGGCGGCGGTCCCGCGTGGGTTCCCGGCATCACCCGATGGCAACACGCGGCGGGGGTTGCGCTCGTTGCGGGACTTAACCCAACATCTCACGACACGAGCTGACGACAGCCATGCACCACCTGTATGGGCTCCTCTCGGCCACGGGGTCTCCCCCGCTTCACCCATATGTCAAGCCCTGGTAAGGTTCTTCGCGTTGCTTCGAATTAAGCCACATGCTCCGCTGCTTGTGCGGGCCCCCGTCAATTCCTTTGAGTTTTAGCCTTGCGGCCGTACTCCCCAGGCGGGACGCTTAATGCGTTGGCTGCGGCACGGGGGGATCGTCCCCCCACACCTAGCGTCCATCGTTTACGGCTGGGACTACCAGGGTATCTAATCCTGTTCGCTCCCCCAGCTTTCGCGCCTCAGCGTCGGTCTCGGCCCAGAGGGCCGCCTTCGCCACCGGTGTTCCACCCGATATCTGCGCATTCCACCGCTACACCGGGTGTTCCACCCTCCCCTACCGGACCCAAGCCGCGGAGGTTCCGGGGGCTTCGGGGGGTTGAGCCCCCCGCTTCGACCCCCGGCCTGCCGGGCCGCCTACGCGCGCTTTACGCCCAATGAATCCGGATAACGCTCGCCCCCTACGTATTACCGCGGCTGCTGGCACGTAGTTAGCCGGGGCTTCTTCTGCAGGTACAGTCTCGTCTCTTCCCTGCTGAAAGCGGTTTACGACCCGAAGGCCTCCGTCCCGCACGCGGCGTCGCTGCGTCAGGGTTGCCCCCATTGCGCAAGATTCCCCACTGCTGCCTCCCGTAGGAGTCTGGGCCGTGTCTCAGTCCCAATCTGGCCGGTCGGTCTCTCAACCCGGCTACCCGTTGTCGGCACGGTGGGCCGTCACCCCGCCGTCTACCTGATGGGCCGCGGAGCCATCCCCTCCCGTCGGGGCTTTAGCCCGGGCGCCATGCGGCACCCGGGGGTATCCGGTATTACCCGTCCTTTCGGGCGGCTATCCCGGGGGAGGGGGCAGGTTCTCCACGTGTTACTCAGCCGTTCGCCACTCGCCTCTATCCGAAGATAGGTGCCGTTCGACTTGCATGTGTTAGGCGCGCCGCCAGCGTTCATCCTGAGCCAGGATCGAACTCTCCGTCCAAAGTAAATGGGCTTCGAGCCCGTCCGGTCCTCTCAGTCATTCGCTGATCGGTTCCGTTCGATTCATATGGTTCTGTTTGATAGGAAAAGGAATTCCTCGGGGCCGCCTCTCGGCGGCCTTGCGAAAAACGAATCCAAGTCAGACCATTTCAAATGGTTCGATGTCTGCCCGGATGCGACACATCATGTGTGTCCATCCTCGCAGTATCCGGTTCTCAAGGTGCACGCCTGCGCCGGTTCCCGGTTCGACCGGGCCGCGCGGCAAGGAGATATATTGCCAGACCGGAGGGGCCCGCGGGGCAGGAATCACGCACTCCATATTTTGTTCACAAATAAATTGATCCTTCAGCTGTTCCACTGAAGTCATATCTGAAGCATCGGCTTCCGGTATTGGCGATGACCAGCTGGTTTATAGGTGTTGAGGTATCGGTCATCTCTGGTGCGCTACTTTACTCTAACGGCATCTGGTTTTGGTTTCCTGTCGGTAAAAGGCTGGTTTTGGCCGCCAGGCGTCCTTATATATAGAGAAGATCGGGTTCGAACCCGTGCACCGGCAACAAAAAAGCGGCCGGCATCCGCCAGTCGCTTTTCTATTCTATGGTGGGCCGTCAGGGGTTCGGGCCCGCTGCGCGGGCGGCCGCTTCGGCGCCTCCGCGCCTCGCGCGCTGCGCTGGCAAACGCTGACGCGTTTCCTCAGCTCCGCGCCCTTTCGGGTTCGAACCCGTGCACCGGCAACAAAAAAGCGGCCGGCATCCGCCAGTCGCTTTTCTATTCTATGGTGGGCCGTCAGGGGTTCGAACCCTGGACCTTGGGATTAAAAGTCCCCTGCTCTGCCAGCTGAGCTAACGGCCCGCGGATGGCATTGTACCACGGTCTGAGACTATTCCCAACTCCATTGGCCGTTCTGGAAAATCACAATTTCACGTCCATCAGGTGTAATGCCCGTAATATCGATGTCGTCCGTGCCAATCATAAAGTCAACGTGCGTGCTCGAAACGTTGACGCCATGCTCCAGAAGTTCCTCTTTGGACATGTCATACCCGCTTTCGATGCACTCGGGAAAACCGACACCCAACGCAAGGTGACAGCTGGCGTTCTCGTCATAGAGTGTGTCGTAGAATAGAATGCCGCTTTCACGAATCGGTGTGTTCTTGGAAATAAGCGCGACCTCGCCCAGATGAGCAGCACCTTCATCGGTTTCAATAATGCTCGCAAGCGTTGCCTTACCCACGCGAGCGTCATAGTCCACTACGCGGCCGTTCTCGAACTTAATCCAAAAATCGTCAACCTTATTGCCGTGGTGAATGAGCGGCATAGCCGAGTACACGATGCCGTCGGCGCGCATACGATCGGGCGAGGTGAAGACCTCCTCGGTGGGAATGTTGGGGAAGAAAGGGTGACCGTCGGGAGTTTTTCCCTTGCCGCCGGCCCACTCATGGCCTTTCGTCATTCCAATCGTCAGATCAGTTCCATTCGAAGCGGTGTAGTGCAGGCAATCAAATTGATTATCGTTTAGGAAGCGCAGGTTCTTTTCGAATGTGGCGTCATGGAGCTCCCAGTCGCTCTCCGGGTCCTGGCCATCAGCACGAGCGGTGTGCAGAATCGCATTCCACAGCTTATAGACCGCAACCTCATCGGCGTCTCCCGGGAATACCTCGCGCGCCCAAGCAGCGACCGGAGCGCCGGCGATGCACCACGGGTTAATGTTGTAGTCCAGTCCACGGCGGAAGACCTTACACTGCATGTTCCTCGCCTTAGAAGCTGCGGCAGGCCTAGCGGGATCGATGCCCTTGAGGGCAGCAGGGTCCGTGCCCTCAATAAAGATAAAGCAGGCACCGTCCTGGGCAAACGAATCCAGCTGTATGCGCTTCCACTCGGGAGTCTGCTCAAAATAGCTTTTCTCGACATGCTCGTAGGTAAGCCTCGTCACGGCATCGTCAGCCCAGATGACCGTCACGTGACCGGCACCGGCGTCATAAGCCTCCGCAACCACCACGCGCGCAAATGACGCGCACTCGACGGGAGACTGAACGACGACCTCCTGACCGGGCTTAACGTTGACGCCCTTGCGGACAACGAGACGCGCATAATTTTTAATCTTGGGCTCCAGGGACTTCATACCCTCCAGAGCCTCTTCGACCGTCAGGGCAGCTCGAATCATGTGCCACTCCATCTATCTACAGAACAGTAAAAAGGCACGCCGCAAAAAACGACGCGCCTTATATCTTAGCGATATCTATAGGTTGTAACGCTACTACTTCTTCTTGGAGGCCTTCTTGTCCTCTTTGGCAGCCGAGCGCTCGATGATAGCGTTGAGCTTGTTATCGGACATGCCCTCGGCCTGCGCGCGATACATATTACGCAAGGGACGGATGCGCACGAAGTCGTAGATGAAGTCACCCAGAATGACGATGTAGGACAAAACAATGCCGGCCATCTGGACGGGGCTGGACACCATGCCAGCGGGAGCGAAGTACAGCGAAGACCAAATGGCCACGACGAGCACCATGCCGATAGTAAGCACGGCCCACCAGATGCGGCGGCGCTTGGTGTAGTCCTCATCCTGCTTGAGAAGGATGCTCGACACCGTGTAGATGCGGTCCTCCTTGGCGCGCCGCTTAGCCTTGCGGGCGCGCTTCTCCTCTTTAGAGAGGCCCTCAAGGCTCTCGCCCTTCTCGAGCTCCTTGCGGCGTGCCTTGGATGATGCCGGCACGACGCGAACAGAACTCGCTGCCTGACGAGCTGGCTTGGCGGATGCGGCGGACTTGCGCGCAACCCCGGTAACCTCGTGGGATTGCGTGCGCTTGTTCGTGGCGCTGCGGGTACTCACTTACGCGTTCTCCTTCATGCTTGTAAACTGGGAGCCCGTGATGATCTGGAAGGCCTCGCGATAGCGCTCGGACGTGCCATCGATGACCTCGGCGGGCAGATGCGGGGTCTCCCCCGTCATATCCCAGTTGGCCTTGAGCCAATTGCGGACGAATTGCTTGTCGTAGCTAGGCTGAATCTTACCCTCCTCGTAGCTGGCGGCAGGCCAGAAACGGCTGGAGTCGGGCGTGAGGCACTCGTCGATCAGCGTGACCTTGCCATCGATGACACCAAACTCAAACTTGGTGTCGGCAATGATGATGCCACGGGTCGCTGCATACTCGGCGGCAGCTTTGTAGATCTTAAGAGACAGATCTCGGATCTGCGTGGCGATGTCCTCGCCAACGATCTCGCAGCAACGCTCAAACGAGATATTCTCGTCGTGATCACCGATCTCGGCCTTCGTGGACGGGGTGAACAGCGGCTCGGGGAGCTTGGAGGCCTCGGTCAGGCCCTCAGGCAGCTGGATGCCGCAGACGGTGCCGTTCTCGTCGTAGGTCTTCTTGCCCGAACCGGTCAGATAGCCGCGGACGATGCACTCGATAGGAATCGTCTGGGCCTTCTTAACCAGCATGGCGCGGCCTGCGAGATAGTCACGATACTCGGCAAACTCCTTGGGGAAATCCGCCGGATCGATGGAGACGAGGTGATTGGGGACGATATCGGCAAACTTGTCGAACCAGAACGCCGAGATACGGTTGAGCACCTCTCCCTTAAACGGAATTTCGTCGGGAAGAATAAAGTCGAACGCAGAAATGCGATCGGTGGCGACCATCAACAGGTTTTCGCCGGCATCGTAGATATCACGAACCTTGCCACGGGAATCCGGACGACGCTCCATCGTTGTCACGTGAGTCACTCCTTACCTAAATACGATAGAAATGCGGGTTCTTTCCCGCACGTTTTCGCAAACTCGGAGCGGCAGGGACGCGGCCCCTCCTTCACCGAATAGCGAAAAGCTAGTGCTCCATTGTAGTAGATGCCGCGTCCGCCGTGTGCTCGCGGGACAGATGAATCGTAAAAGTCGTACCCTTTCCAAGCTCCGACTCCACGGATATGTAGCCATGGTGACGCTCGACGATCTGTTTAGTTACGGCGAGGCCGACGCCCAGGCCGCCAGCTTCGCGGGCGCGGCTGGCATCGGCGCGCCAAAATCGTCCGAAGATACGCGACAGATCGTCCTTGGCAATACCGATACCGGTATCCGAAACGGCAATACTGACATGCTTGCGGTCACTGAGCACCGACACTACGACCCAACCACCCTCGGGGGTGTAGCGCATGGCGTTGCTCATGAGGTTGATGACGCATTGCGTGATCATGTCGGGATCGGCCTCGACGACATCGTCGTGCCCCTGGGTTTCATCTGCAAAGCGAAGGCGAAGGTCACGGTCGGCAAACAGACGCTCCTGGCCGTTCACAATCGATCGCACGAACGGAACCATGTCCACCGGTTCGAGATTGAGCGGAGCCGTGCTGTTTTCCATACGCGATAGGTCGAGCATCTGCTGCACCAAACGAGCGAGGCGACGCGTCTCGGAAGCGACCGTCTCCAGATGCTCGTCGTCGGTGGGGTACACGCCGTCTTGCATGGCCTCGACCGTTGCAAGCATGGCCATGAGCGGTGTACGAAGCTCGTGTGCGACATCCGAGGTCAGGCGCTTTTCGTGCTTCATATCTTTCTCGAGCGAGGTGGCCATCTCGTCAAAGGTCTCACCCAGCTGATCGATTTCGTCATCGCCGCGCAAGCCCGTACGAGCAGACAGATCGCCGTCGCGAATTTGCTTGGCTGTGCTCGTAATACGATGAATCGGCTTGGTAAGCATGCGCGACACGAGCGATCCGATAACGACCGAGATGCAGATTGCAACAACCGCGGCAAGAGCCATGGCGTTAAAGGTCTTCTCCCTAAACGCAGAATCTGCCTTAGTGAGCAGAGCGTCGGAGCCGATAGCCCATAGCTTTACCTGTCCGACATGCTCGCCAGAGGACGTAACGATTTCGACGTTGGCAACGCTATCGGAGTCGGTGGGCGCTGACGAGACCGGGCTATGCGAGGCCTTTTTACCGCTCGAGCTGCTCGACGGCAATTCGCTCTCGCGCACATCGGCGGTCGCACTTGCCGAAGGCCATGAGTCGTCATAAACGACAACGCCCTTTTTGTTGACGACCTGCATACCCAGGTCGTCGGACACCAAGCTCGATGTCGCGACCGTGCGCAGCTCGCCCGCAGTCCAATTGCCGTTTTCCCCATACGACGTCGCAAGCTTTTCGGCAGCAGAATTGGCGATCTCGACGATATTGGAGCGCGTGTAATCTGAAAAGACGGTGCCCCACACAACGGAGACAACGCCCACCAGCACCAATACCGTCATGAGCGATGTCAGGGCAAAAGCCAAAGCCATACGCGAGGGATAGCTCATCGCCGGCCGTGAATCGGAACGAGGCGTGTTCCAACTTGCCTTGGAACCCGCCTCGTTCTCCTGCTTGTGCTTTTGTCCGATTTCAAAGCGCGCAGGTGTCATATGTGATTTACCTATTTCTCGTCCGGCTTATCGGTCTTGGCCGGAGCCTCGAAGCGATAACCGACGCCGTGAACGGTATAGAGCCACTTAGGCTTCTTGGGGTCGTCGCCCAGCTTGGCGCGAAGGTTCTTCACGTGGCTGTCGATGGTGCGCTCGTAGCCCTCAAAGTCGTAGCCGAGCACCTTCTCGACCAGTTCCATACGGTTATAGACGCGACCGGGATGGCGAGCAAGCGTGGTAAGCAGCTTAAACTCGGAAGCGGTCAAATCAACTTCCTTGCCCTCGACCAAGATCTTGTGGCCCGAGATATCGATGACCAGATCGCCAAAGTCGAGTACCTCAACGGCGGGCTCGTCTGCCTGGTGAGCACGACGGAACAGGGCGCGAACGCGGGCGACGAGCTCGCGCGGCGAGAACGGCTTGATCAGGTAGTCGTCGGCACCAAGCTCGAGGCCGATGATGCGATCCTCGATCTCGCCCTTGGCGGTAAGCATGATGATGGGCACATCCGAGGTATCGCGGATAGTGCGGCAAACGCGCTCGCCGGGGATCTTGGGGAGCATAAGGTCGAGCACAACCAAGTCGAACTGGTGCTTCTCGAACTCCTCGATCGCAGACTGGCCATCGCCAACGCCAACAACCCAGTAGCCCTCGCGCTCGAGATAGGCAGCGACAGCGTCACGGATCGCCTTCTCGTCCTCGACCAGCAGAATCTTTTTTGCATCTGAAGCCATAACACGGCCCCCCTGTCTCAATTAGCTAAGAACAAGCCCATTTTAACGCACCTGAGCCCACCGGGCATCGCATGGGCGCGACAGCTCGGCGGGCGGTACTCACGGTTACAATGGGCTTATTCCCCCGTTGGCGCCTTTTTAACCCCTCGGCGCTAAAGAGAGAACAGGCGAGCGGTAACCGTCTCGGGAATTCCTTGGCTATTACGCACCGTGGCATAGGTTAAAAACGTATTCGATTTTCCCGCCGTAGCTGGATAGTCGCCATATTCGAGAGCGCGGTCGGGCGACA
This sequence comes from Collinsella sp. HCP28S3_E12, assembly GCF_052065595.1. Lineage (NCBI taxonomy): Bacteria > Bacillati > Actinomycetota > Coriobacteriia > Coriobacteriales > Coriobacteriaceae > Collinsella > Collinsella sp. HCP28S3_E12. The sequence goes on along the minus strand of NZ_JBQHTS010000004.1, from coordinate 152,403 downwards.
GCAGCGAACCATAGGTTTTAGCGGAGGTATCGATCAGAAAATGCGACGCCTGAACCTTAACCAGATATTTGCCCTTCCTGCCGGCGGCGCACGCAAGCGGTTCGCGCGATAGAAATTGATACGGGCCGCCCTCGTTGCCAATGTAGGTACCCATATTGCCCAGGCCGCCCACGCCGGCATAGGTCGCCTCAATGGAGAACACAAACGTATCGCCCATATATACGGCCTCGAAAGGTGACACCGACGAAGGAAGGACCAGCTGAGCCCTCTTGGTATTGTTGCCGTCCGTCAGGTCGATCGCCGTCATGCCGTAGTAGACGCCCTCGTCATTGCGCACGCGGGGTGAGATAGTCAGGATGCCATCGCTCACGCGCGGTGCAGACGCAAAGCGGCCTGTCGACTTCCAGATTGCCTCCGCTTTAGATTCATCGAGCGAACGGCGGTAGCAATATGAATCGCTGCCGGTCTTATTGCCACCGGTCGAAGGCATCTTGTACCAGATGACCGACGAGTCAAAGGCGGTAAACAGCGGAGGGTCGTAGTCCTCACCGCCGCGATCAAGCTCAACGGCATTACCAGTAAGCGCCGCGCCCGACAGGGTTTGCGCATAGAGCTTCCACGACGAATTCGCGTAGTTCATCTCAACCCACGCAAACACGCTATCGGTGGCGCGAACGTCGTAAAACGCATAACCGGAACCCTCGACAGGATCGTCAATCAACGTGGTGAGTGAGCCGTCCCCCATGTTGAACACGCCAAGCGTGTTGGCATGCAGCGCAGATGCGGGCGCCATCATCGCCGCAGCGTAACCGCCATCGCAGTAGTACAGGAGCGTCCCCAATGGCAACGTCCACGACGCCGTCGGCTTAAGATCAATGTCGACGGCCTCATACTCTTCGGTAATCGAGACGATCTTGGAATCATCTTTGATAACCTGCGGCTCACCGGCAGCATCATCGCTGGTGCCCGTTTTTTTCGAGCACCCCGCAAGCAGCGTGGCAGCACTCGCGGCAGCACCACCCAACACAAATCCTCGGCGCGTTACCCCATTCTTAACGCGATCAAAAATACTCATTAGGCAATCTCGGCACGCGCGGCCTCGATGGCACGCGTAAGCTGGTCGGCACAGGAGGTCTTTTTCGTGCCGCACGTATTGCCGGCCAACACCTCAATCACACGATCGGAAGAAACACCTTCGACCAATTTAGAGATGGCCTTGAGGTTGCCGTTGCAGCCGCCGGTAAACTCAACGCCCAGCACTTTGCTGCCGTCATCGGAAAGATTGAGGTGAATATTGCGAGTACACACGCCCTGGGGCTTGTAATCAAACGAAATCATGCGATCTCCTTCTCAGAATGTCATTCGAGACGACTATTATCCCCGTCTTTCCATGAATGCAACGAGGCGCTTTACCGGCAACACACATTACCAGCAAAGCGCCCTAAAAAGCTAACGTTATGCCCGAACCTACTCGAAGCTCAGCTGCTCCAGACGATCGAAGACCGTATCGATGCGGGTGAGGAAGTCCCACGGATCAAAGATCTCGTCGAGCTTCTCCTGGCTGACGGTGCAGCGCGGATCGGCCTCGAGGCGCTCCTTGAAGGTGGGGCCGGAAACGCAGTCCTGCACCTCATGCCAGGTCGCCATGGCGTTTTCCTGCACGATTGCGTAGGCGTCCTCACGGGTAATGCCCGTATCGACGAGGGCCAACAGAACCTTGGAGGAGAAGATGAGACCGCGGGTCTTGTTGAGGTTGGCCATCATGCGAGCCGGATACAGCTGGAGGCCATCGATAACGCGGATAAGGCACTGGAACATGTGGTCAAGCGCGATAAAGCTATCGGCCTGGGCGACGCGCTCGGCAGAAGAGTGCGAAATGTCACGCTCATGCCACAGGGCAACGTTGTCGAAGGCGACCTGGGCGTTGGACTTCACGATGCGCGACAGGCCACAGACCTTCTCCATGGTGATGGGATTACGCTTGTGCGGCATGGCGGAACTGCCCTTTTGACCCTTGCGGAACGGCTCCTCGGCCTCGAGTGTATCGGTCTTCTGCAGATTGCGAACCTCGGTAGCGATGCGCTCGCAGGTGGCAGCCGTGGTGGCAAGGACGCCGGCGAGGTAGGCATGATGGTCGCGGCTGATAACCTGCGTGGACAGCGGGTCGTGAACCAAACCCAGGTGCTCGCAGACATACTCCTCGACAAACGGCTCGATGGAGCTGTAGGTGCCAACGGCACCCGAGATGGCACCGAAGGCGACGTTCTTGCGAGCGTCCTCAAGGCGATCCAGATCGCGCTTGAGCTCCCAGGCCCAAGAGCCAAACTTCATACCAAAGGTCATAGGCTCGGCGTGGATGCCGTGAGTGCGACCGGCGCAGAGCGTGTTACGCTCCTCGAAAGCGCGACGTTTGCAGATCTCGCCGAGTTTCTTGACGTCCTCGATAATTAGGTCGCAGGCCTGGGTGAGCTGATAGCACAGGGCCGTATCGCCCAAGTCAGAGCTGGTCATGCCATAGTGAACCCAACGGCTGGGTTTAGGCTCGCCCTCGGGAACATCGGCGTCGATATACTCCTTCATATTGGTCAGGAAGGCAATGACGTCATGGCGCGTGACTTCTTCGATCTCGTCGACCTTCGCCTTCTCAAAGTTGGCGTGGTCGCGGATCCACTGAGCTTCTTCTTTAGAAATACCGATCTTGCCGAGCTCCGCCTGGGCCTCGCAGGCCAGAACCTCAATCTCCTGCCAAATGGCGTACTTGTTCTCGAGGGAGAAGATGTGTCCCATCTCCGGGCGGGTATAGCGATCGATCATAGCGGCTCCTTTTTGGTTATTGGCACGTTGGTCGTAACTCAACCATTGTACCGTGCGCAGGTGCAAGTATAGGCAGCAGGTATTAACCTAACATTTTGCCATTTGCCTAACGTTCACACCCTGTCGGGTTCGAGTCCCGGCACTTTATTGAAAAAAGCACGGTACCGCAGCGGTGCCGTGCTTTTATTTTTTTGGAGCGGGCAACGGGACTCGAACCCGCGAGTGTCAGCTTGGGAAGCTGATGCCTTACCACTTGGCGATGCCCGCATATGTGGGGGATAGTATAACGCGGTTGTCTTGTTTGATACAAGGGCGCTAACCCTTGTTTTACGCATGGAAAATCATCTTCTTGTTGCTCGAATTGCGAAAACAGGGACTCGAGTAACCTGTTTTACACCGTCTTCTACCTGCTTTTTTGTTTGATTATCTAAAACCGGTCTCCATTTGTTGGGAACTTGGCAAGTTCTTGGTCAGCTCGCGGTACTTACCCGTATGACCCCCGGCGCTAATCTCATCCCACGCGCCGCAATCTCCCAGCGCGGCGCACAAAGGATAAGGAGCAGCCATGTCCAATGCACCCACGCACTCTGTCCACAGCGCAATCGCAACAGCACCGCTGCTCCTATTCCTCTTGTTGTTTCTAGCCTGCGCCACGCCTGGTACCGCCTGCGCCGTCGATGGAAACGATACGCTTAGTTTTCGCACCATCAGCGATATGTGCGGACCGTTTGGCATTGGCAAGTACGAGGCACAAGACGCCTCGATTTCTTACTGCATGAACCAAGACTGCCCCGGCCCCAGCAGCCCAGGAGGACCATGGCGGACCTACAATCAGGGTTGGACATGGCTCGACAACGAGTTTGCCGCCGTCATCTGCCATGGATACCCTTCCGCCACATCATTTGGCGGCCATAACCTAACGGCCGAACGCGCCCGCGCCGCAACCCAGATTGCCGTGTGGATGCTCAAAGGAACCACGCGCCCCGACGGCTCTTTTGCGTATACAAACAACGCCGGCGTTGCCAAAAGCGGCAAGTTCGATCAAGACGCCGAGGTTGTCGCGGCGGCGCGCTGGCTCTACGACAACGCAAAAGCCGGAAATATTAAGGCCGACCCGCATCGCGCCAGACGCTATCACGGACCCGTCTCTAACGAAGGCCGTCACCAGGATATGCTCTACGTTTTGCCCACCATCAACGTATCCTTTGAAAAAAGATCTGCAAACACTGTCATTACCAGCGGGAACGATACGTATCAGTTAGGTGGGGCGACGTTTAACATCTTTGAGAAAAACACGGACAAACACGTCGGCAGCATCAAAATGGACGGCAACGGTCGTGCACGGGCAACGCTTTTGCCCAACACGGCATATTACCTAATCGAAACCAAAGCGCCGACAGGCTATCTGTCCCGACGCGATCGCATTGACTTTACCACCGGAAAAAGCGGCGGACATGTCACAATCAACGAGCAGCCAGGTTCTATCACGCTGCGTGTCGTCAAAACCGATGCCGCCACGAATGCCGGAGCGCAGGCGGGAACCTCGCTCGCCAAAGCCGAATTTACCTGTGTCTCGCAGTCTACCCCTGGGTGGACGCGCACCTTCACGACCGAAGACGATGGCCAGGCGACCTTAAGCGGCATTCCCCTGGGAACCTTTACCCTCTACGAATCGAAAGCACCAGAGGGCTACCTGCTCCCCCATGACAGCTGGACCTATACGGTCGGCCCCAATCAACTAAACGACATGGGCGTCGTTGAGCTCGAACGCCGCATCCCCAATACTCATGTTGCGTTTGACATCGAGATTTCCAAGTTCAAGGATTACGGGAACGGCGAGCAATCGGGATTAGAACAGCCAGCGGAAGGCGTCGTCTTTGAAATCGTCAGCAACAGCTCTAAGCAGGTCGTAGGCACATTGACGACAAATATCTATGGCTTCGCATCCACCAAAGACCAGCCCAAGGCCTGGTTTGGCGCGGGCACACGACCGGACGGCGTCCACGGCGCCATCCCCTACGATCGTGAGGGGTATACCGTTCGCGAGGTCCCGGAAACTGTTCCCACAGGCTTCAAGCGGGCAGAGGATTGGACCATCACGCCCGAGCAAATCGCCGACGGAGCCAAGCTTCAGTACATAGTGGACAATCACACCCTTTCGACACATCTCCAAATCATCAAACGCGATGCCCAGACGGGAGCTTCCGTCCCCCTTGCCGGCTTTAGTTTTCAGCTGCTCAACAGCAACCGTGAACCCATCTCTCAAACATGCTGGTATCCGACGCACAACGTTATGAACACCTTTACCACCAATGCGACCGGCACCGTCACGTTGCCAGAATCGCTCAAGCCGGGCACATATTACGTACGAGAAGTCGCAGCCAAAGCGCCCTACCTTGTGGGCGACGAACTGAAGGTGACGATTCCTGCCGATGCAGATCTCACACCTATCGCCGCCGTCTCGTATTTCAACAGCGCGGCAACCGGAAGCATCGAGATCGCGAAGGCTGACGCAGTAGACGGCAGTGCCCTATCTGGTGCCAAGTTTGAAATTCGCGCTGCCGACGATATCGTTTGTCCCGATGGCCACATTGCCGCCCTTGCCGGTGAAGCCGTTGCCGCCGTCACAACTGATGAACAGGGTAAAGCTCGCGTAGACAACCTTTCGCTGGGTTGCGGAACGGCACGATACGAAGTCGTTGAAACCCAGTCTCCCGACGGCTATCTACTTGATCGGACAGCACATATCGTTGAGCTTACTTATATCGACCAGAAGGTCCCCGTGGTCGAGTCGCAGATCGAATTGCCTAATGATTACACCAAGGTCGATTTCTCCAAGGTCGATATGACAGACAAGCATGAAGTTAAAGGCGCCCGACTGGTCTTATGCGACGCCGATGGAACAGAAATTGATTCTTGGATATCATCCGAGCAGCCCCATCGCGTGGAGCACCTTGCACCCGGTTCTTATACCCTACGCGAAACAATGTCCCCGCGCTCCTATGACCTCGCTGAAGATGTATCCTTTGAAGTCGAGGATACGGGGAAGATCCAGGCCGTAACCATGACGGATGCACCGATTGAGATTAAGGGGAGCGTCGACAAGCGACAAGAAATCGCGCGGCCAACCGCAAAGGGAACAGTGGCGAACGGCGACGGTAAAAACCGGGCGGCGACGCAACCCGACAGTAAGGGCTCCTATTCCTACACCATCGACGCTCAAAACGAATCGAGCACCTGGGTCGACGAGTTCACCGTCACCGACGATCTCGAATGTGCCAAAGACGGCACGGCCAAACTTGTCGCCATTAAAACCCCGATCGCCGTCGGCGACTTAAACGGGCTCTGCAATGTTTGGTATCGAACGTCACCGGCAGACAAGTTGGGCATAAAGGAAAAGGCCAACGCCACACTTGACGATGAACACACCAACCCGTGGCTCGAGACAGCCGAGGTCGAAGAGCGGCTGGGCGAGGATGTGCGGATTGTCGATTACGACGGCTGGAGTCTTTGGAAAGCCGATGTCTCGACCACAGAGTCTTCCACCCTCGAAGTAAAGGACCTTACGCTTTCGGACGACGCTGTTATCACGGGGATTCGCTTTGAGTATGGCTCGGTTTCCGCAGACTTTACGACCCGGCGCGACAACGATTCTTGGAATCGCAATGGGCTTAAAGACGAGCATGACGACCTTGACGACGCGACGGCATCCCTCAAATCGGATTTACACGGAGCAATCATCCGGATGTGTGCAACCTCATCCTATACGCCCCAAACCGCACTCGCCAACAGTGCCCGTGTTGACCTTTGCCGCAACGGAGGAGGCGAAAAACTCGAGTCGCACGATAAAGATCGTGTTGTTCAAAAATGCGCCATTCCGCAGGATCTTCCAAATACGGGCAATGCACCCATCATCTCTTTTCTCACCGCATTATTGACCGCCGGTGGCACAGCAATTTGGCTCACTTGGCTAAGCTCGGCATCAAAAGAGGAGTAGGTAGAAATAACGGGCGAGCCGATATGCCGGCTCGCCCGTTATCTGGCGTATGTAACCAAAGGCTATTCCGTAGACGCAGACCCGCCGTCAACAAGTTCCAGATCGCCATCCGAAATGCCGTCGGCACCCAAACTCTGCTCTTGCTCCACCTCTTCGCTCATCGTGGACCTGGGCGTCGACCCCTTAGCGCCCACGATATATGCGGCCCCCAGACCCATAGCGATGGCGATCAAAAACAGAACCACATAGACGGGCCAATGGCGTTTGATGTATGAAAACACGCTAACTCCTTAGAGGTCCGCTACGAACGGCGGATGACCTCGGTGACAACCTCGGACACCGTAGCGATGTTCGTCGGGTTGACGTTGTACGGCAAATCGTCTTCGGTGCGCGCGCAGGCAAGACGCGGGCCATCGACACCGGCAATTGTGAGGGCGCGACGGCTCGCCTCGAGCGCGGCATAGGCATCGGTCTTGGCATAGGGCATCTCAAACGCGCCACAATCAACGTGGAACGACTTGCACACCTTGCTGACCAGATTCATGATGCGGCGATCACCCTTGAGCAACTGCTGCTCGCCTTCGACCGTCACGACCGAAAGCCTACCGGCTCCAATGGACTCAAGATTGATAAAGAACACACCACGCAGCTTATCGCGATGGGCTTCGAGGAACGCCTTCATACCGGCGCCGTCACAATCCGAGGCACCCGTTGCCACAAACCAGATATCGTGACCAAGCAGCTCGTCATCACCCATGGAGGCAACAGCCGAAAGCATGTCCTCGGCAGAAGCGCCGTCAGAAGAGGTGGCACCGCCCTTCCAGCCGTTATCATCGTCCTCAAAGTTATCCCAAGAGCCGATACCGCGGCCAGACTTCTTGGCATCGTAGTCATCCTCGACGCCCAGCCAGTCGCTCATGCTGTTCTGCTCATTCTTCTTTTTGCGTCCGAACAAGCCGCCCAGACCGCGCTTCTGAGGCTTTGCCTCCTTGGCGACGGGAGCCGAGATGGTTTCGATGGGCTGAGCGCCCGAAGAAACGAGCATGGAGGGGGCAACCGGTGCCGACGTGGGCTCGGGCCCCTGAGCCGTCGCGAAAGGATCGTCGGCCTGAGCCGAGGGGTCAGGGAGATCGAAGAGGGATGTGCGGGATGCGACGTTGGCCTGCTGCATCGAGGGCAGCGACGGATCGGGGACCGAGGCAAGCGGCGAAGAAGAAGGTGTGGGCACCGGAGCAGAAGCGGGATCGGGGATATTCATCTGCGGACGCGGTGCGGCCTTTGACGAAATCTGTGCCATGAGCGAATCAACCGTCTCGACCTGCGCCGATGCGGGGTTGGCAACCGTGGAGCCGGGATCGCTCGGGGCAGGCATGGTAAAGATCTGCGTAGAGTACGGCCTGGACTCATCGGCGTTAGAAATCACCGGGGTCTCTTCTTGCTCAACGACGACCGTCGCGTCGGCTTCAATCTCGTCGGCGGTGTTCGTCTCGGCGTCAACGTTCTCAACCTGCTCGGCATCGAAACTCTCAGCCGGCTCGGCTTCGGGCGCCTCGATCTCATCTGCAGCATCCTGGGACTCATCGGAAACAGAAAGGGGATCGGCGATGGCAGTACCCTGCTTCTCGAACGTTATCGTGGCATCGAACTTCGCGGCATCGAGCGTCTCGGTGGCGTCGATTGGCTGCTGGGCCTCAAAGGACGTCGTAGCCTCGGCGACCTCCGTCGCGGCAGGCTGCTCAGCCTCATGCTGTTCAAATTCCCGCGCCGCACGCTCACGCTCGGCCTCGGCAGCCTGCTGGTGGGCAATAGCCTCCTGCTCTGCCACCTCGCGCGCAGCGGCACGCTTTTCCTCAAGGTCGTCGACAAGTTTTTTACCCTTAGCGAGTGCGCCCTTAAAGAAGCTTGAAGCGCTGGCTCCAATCGAAGAGAACGCAGATGCTATATCGGCATGGGGCGTCGCGACCGGTAGATCGGCCGAAAAATCGGTATCGCTCTCATAGGAAACGCGCTGCGGATACTCATCGTAATCGCTGGCGGAATCGTCGTACACATCCTGAACCACCGGAGCGGGTGCAGCGGTGTCCGGCTCGGGTGCAGGGCTGGGCTCGGGTTCCGTCTCGGGCTCGGTATCGACGACGGGCTCGTCGGCGGGCGCGGCGACAGGTTCAACCGAAGCAGGCGCGGGATCGATCGTCGGCTCCTCGCCCTCTTCGTAATCAAGCGTGCACGACTCGGGAAGCATCCCCAAGGCACGAATGGCATCAGAACCAAAGCGAATATTACCGGCAGCATTGCGATACAGCTTGGGCTCGGGCTCGCTCGGCCCAGCGACAGCGGGCGCCCCAATCGACTCGACGACATCCTCATCCGCGACCGGCTCGGCAGCAACCTCGGCTTCGACCTGAGCCTCGGGAGCAATGACACCAATCAGGGTTTCGTCAGCTGAGGCACCCTCAAAGCCATCGATCTGCTCGTCAAAAACTTCGCCCTGCTCGGATTCGGGAGCGATCGGCTGGCCAAACTCGTCCTCGGTGTAGGAGGGCTCTTCATACTCGATCGTGTTACCGTAGTCGTTTTGCTGCTGGGCAGCGGCATACTCAGCCGCCGCGCGCGCCATCTCCTCGGCACGACGCTTTTGCTCACCAAAATAGTCATCAAACGGAATGTCGTTGGGGAACTCGTTTTCGCCCTGGTAAGGGGCAACGTTATCCATGACACCGAGCATCGCGGCTACAGAAGACTTATTGCAGACCGCACCGGACGTATAGGGAAGAACAAAACGGTTGGCAATGATATTGGCCGCGTTGGCGAGCGCCACAAGAGAGGCGAGGATCGCAACGATCCAAAGCAGAACCTTAAGAGCGCCGGGGAGCGGCAGAATGCGCAGAATGGCGACGGCAGCGGGGACAATCGTGGCGACCGGCAGCATCTTGGCGATGAGTGCGCGATACGGCGCATACGGTTCGCGAGCGAGGAGCTCGGCACGCGGAGAATCGTAATGGGCGACAACAACCACCGGACGGTTGCGCGGAGATGCAAGCGGACCTGTGGCCTTGTGATAGGCAATGACATTTTGACTCACGCCCGTCTTGCCCAGGCGAGAAATAACAGGGCGACCGGTACGCTCGAGCACATACAACACGGCACCGACGATGGCCAGCAGAACACCGATTAAGCCGATGCTGCCGCCAATACCCATAAGCAGGGCACCGGCAAAAGACAGAATGCCTGTGACGGCAAATGCCAGCCTGCTGGGTGCAGGAGCGTTAAATTCCTGGACTTCGGGATCAAAGCCATGATTGCGGAAGATCTGGGCGATATCCTCGGCAGCCAAACGCTCTTCTTCGCTGCACGCCGGCGTGATGCCCGTGCCCTGTAGCAGATGATTGATATAGTTCTGGGTGTTCGCCATGTGCGCTCCACATCCATAATCCGACAAATAGGCCCAATGCTTGCACATTAGAACCGTATATAGTCGAAAGTATACCCCGAGCGAACGCAATCGGCCGAAATCTGGGCATCTTAACGCACTGAGCGGACAAGGATATAGCCTAATCTCCATATCGGATTAAAATCATGGCATCAAATAACCTTCCCATGCGAGGATTCTATGACGGTAAGCGATATGACCGCGACAAACAAAACAAATGCGCCAGAACCCGGTTTCGACAAAACCGCCCAGCGTATCCTCAACCTTTTCTTTGTCCTCAACAGTTCCCCCGAGCCCTTAACTACCGAGCAGATCGTGCTGGATTCTGACCTAGGCTACGGATCGGGCAACGTCGACTCGGATAAGCGAAAATTTCGCCGCGACCGCGACAAGCTACTCGAGCGGGGCATTGTGATCAAGGAAGTTCGCGCCGCGGGTGCCCAGGAGACCGAGGAGAGCGCCTGGACAATCGACCGTGAGCATACGTTTGCCGCGGGCGGCTTGATCACCGCAGACGATGCCGACATTCTGCTAAACGCTATCGATCAGACCCTCACCACGGGCTCTTCGGCCTTTGCAACCCCGCTCGCCGACATACGCTCCAAAATTGCCTATCTTACCGGCGAGACGAATACGGCCGAGCACCCCGTTCTTCACTCGCCGACGGTCGATGCGGTATGGAGCGCGTTTGCCGACCGATGCGCGCTGCGTTTTTTGTATCAAAACGGACGGGGTGAGCAACGACAACGCACTGTTTGCGTCTACGGCATGTTCGAGCGTGAAGGAACAGCCTACTTTTGCGGCCTAGATGATGCCACCGGAAAAATCAGAACCTTTCGCTGCGATCGCATCGTTCGTGCGTGGCGCCCATCGCGGGCCTACGCCATTCCCGCAGACTTCAATCTCAACGATTACCTCTTCTTTGAATTCGATTTCTCCGATTGCCAACCCGTCACGGCAACTTTCTCGTTTGCTCCGCAGGCTCAATCCGACATGGTCCACGGCCTCACACGCGGGCGAGGCAGGCTCGAGCACGCCAAAGACGGCTGGACCTGGACCGTTAACGTTCGCGACCTGAATGCGGCGGCGTCATTTTGCATGGAACACAGCGTTGACGGTATGAGGCCCGTAGAGCCCAACGAACTCAAGCAGGCGTGGAACCGCCTCATCGAAAGGACAGTGAGCGCTCATGGCCGTGCGTAAGCTCACCAGCGAACAAAGGCTCTCGCGCTCCATCGACATTATGGAGGCACTCTATGCCGCCGGCGAGGCGGGCATGACGCGAGACGAAATCTGCAGTCGCTTCGATATCTCCGGAGCTTCGCTCGACCAGATCATCGGCATCATCTCGACGCTCGCAGACCGCGAATCGGGCGCGCGCATCATTTGCGAATGCCACGATGAACGTGTGGTTCTCATCGGCGATGCGGGCCGTGTGCTGCCGCTTCGCCTGAGTGCCGCCGAGGGCGCCGTACTCAATCATGAATTGGAGTCACTCGGAATCGAAGAGTGCGCGGCGGCGCGCATCCGGCGCGCACTCCTTCCGGCGGAACTCGGATACAACCAACGCGTTGACGATACCGTCGCCCGCGGATCTTATTGGCAGCAACTCTGCTGTGCAATTCAGGATGGCGTGCGATGCCTCGTCACCTACCGCTCCCTGGACGACCAGCATCCACGCAGGCGATTGATCGACCCCCTAAAGATTACGACCAACGGCGACCAAACGTACCTGATTGCCTGGGATGTCGAGGCAGACGGGCAGCGCTCCTACCGTATGGACAAGATCGAGGAGCTTCTGCTGACGGAAGACTCCGTCGTGCGTCACACGACCGAAACCACGTCCCTGCACGATTCCCTTGCACAGGCAAGCCAGAGCGTTAAGCTCCTGATGCCGCTCGATATGGCAGAACGCGTGAGGTGGGCAGGTATCAGGTCAATTAAAGCCGATGGGGAGGGTACGGCAAGCGTGACCGTTTGCTATAGCTCCGAAAACTGGCTGTTTAGCCAGATTATCGCAGCGGGCGGAGCCATCCGCATCGCAGACGACCCCGCCCTTTCAAAGCGTCTATGTGATGCCGCCGAGGCAATGGCCTTCCGTTCTTAGCGATGGCGTTCGTGCGCTTGGCGCCATAACTGAAGATAGTGGCCGATCTGCGCCGTTTCGATGCGCTGATACGAGCTCGTAGGCAGCGATGTCAGAAATTTCTTTCCGTAACCCTTCGTCACCAGACGCGGGTCGGCCAAAATCAACACGCCGCAATCGGTCGATGAACGAATCAGGCGACCGGCCGCCTGCTTGACCTCGAGAACCGCCTCGGGCAGCGAGTAGCGTACCCAGGCGCGGTCCTCGCGCAGATTGCGCTCGCACGAGAGAGGATCGGTGGGGCTCGAGAATGGCAGCTTGGGGATAATGACGCATCTCAGCGTCTCGCCGCTGGCATCGAAGCCCTCCCAAAATGCTTTGAGAGCAAAGAGCGACGAGGTCGACTCGTTGATAAAGCGATCGCGCAAGCGACGGGGAGACGAATTGCGCTGCTGACAATTGAGTTCCAGGCCGGCACGCGCCAGCTTGGGCTCAACCCGAGCGTACAGGTCTTCCATATCGCGGCGATTGGTGAACAGCGTGAGTACCGACCCGCCCATGGCAAGATGGGCATCGACCAATACGCGCTCGAGCGCGGACAGATAGCCCTCGCGGTCGCGAGGGTCGGGAATGTCCCCCGCCACGACTACGGCCATGTTCGAATCGAAGTCATAGCTCGAATCCAGGTGCAGTGACGAGGATGCCGAAGCGCCAATGCGATCGAGGCCTACGGCATGGTTAAAGTGCTCAAAGCTCTTGGACACCGTCATGGTTGCCGAGGCAAAGATGGCCGTATGCACCTCGGGCAGCCACTCGTTCGCCAGGGCCTCGCCGATGTCGATGCGCTCGGCGGTCATGGATTCTCCGCCCGCACGTAGGCGGCGGTTGACCTGCAGCGAGTACACATAATGCTCGTCGGTGCCGTCAATGATGAGCTTGAGGTTCTCGGCCAGCTCGTGCAGACGGCGCGAAATATCGCCCAGGTCGACGACGACCTCGGGTTTATCGGCAGCGAAAGCCTGCACCAGCGCGGCAACATTTTTATCCGCCTGCTCCAGGGCATCGATAGCAGCGCTGGCAGACTGCAAGAAGTCATGCCAGTCATCCGACTCGCGCAACTCGGGGCCAATCCACAGATTTGCGCTGTCATAGCCACCGCGGGCGCGACGGCCGAGCTCACGCACGCCGTCAAACACCTCGGCGAGTGCCATGCTCGCGCGTGCGACCGTAGACGTCGCCTTCGCGGTGAGCCCCAGATAAAGCGTGGAGCCTTCGGATGTCGCCAAATCACGAGATACCTGGCTCAATGCACCGGAGCTCGACCCGCCAAGGCGCTCAAATAGCACGCGAGATTCGTCTGCCGAGACCACGCGCGCCCACTGGCGGCGCGCCTCGCGCTCGATGGAATGGGCCTCGTCGATTACCCAGTGGCGGATGGGAGGCAAAATTCTCCCTTCGGCCGCAACGTTGCGAAACAGCAGGGAATGATTTGTGACCACGACATCGGCATGCGCCGCGCGACGACGGGCACCGTGGACGAGGCATTTATCGGGGAAGAACGGGCACAGGCGGCGAGCGCATTCGCGTGAGGCCGTCGTAAAGTCGGGACGGTTGACGCTGCGCCAGCGAATGCCGAGCGAATCGAGGTCACCATCGGCAGATTGGCACACATACGCCATGATCACCGCAACCGCTGTGAGCGTGTCGGCAGGATCGCGCTTGGTGGTAATCTCGGCCTGACTTCGGCTCATGCGCTCGAGTTTGCGCAGGCACGGATAGTGGTCATATCCCTTGAGCGCACAGAATGACAAGCCTCCGTCCAGCTGTTCGGCGAGTTTTGGCAGCTCGTGGTACATAAGCTGATCGGCAAGATTATTCGATTTGGTCGCAATGCCAACGGTAATGTTGTTTCGGCGGGCGGCCTCGGCAAAGGGCACGAGATACGCCATCGATTTACCGACGCCCGTACCGGCCTCTATCACGCGATGCGTATCCGTAACCAACGCGTCGCGTACCTCGAGCGCCATGGCAATCTGCTCGTCGCGCGGCTCATAAGTGGGATACATGCGATTGACTAGACCACCGGGGGCATAATCCGCCTCGATCTCTTCGCGGCTCGGCATGTTAAGAACCGGCAGCTCGTCGGCATCCACGCGATCATCGGCGCGATCGGCCTTGAGCACGTCGGCGCGGGCGGCGGCAAGCGAGAAAATCGAGCCGGGGTTTTGACCTGCCAAAAACGAGAAAATGGGACGATAGGACCAAGGAACATCCGCGTGCATATCCGCCAGACGCGCCATAAGGCCCTGCGGCAAGTCCGTAAGGGCAACCAGCAGCACGCGCCACACCCCACACAGGGCATCGACATCGGCATTTGCACGGTGCGACACGGAGTCGCAGCCAAACAGATCGGCCATAAAGGACAACTTGTGCGATGCCAGGCGCGGCAGCGCGATACGGGACAGCGCCAGCGAATCGATCCAGATGTCGCTGACGTTGACACCGCCCTTGACCGATTCGATGAATGATCGGTCAAACGTGGCATTGTGCGCGATAACCGGGCACCCGCCCACAAAATCGGCGAGCGCAGCCACGGCCTCTACAGCCGAGGGGGCATCGGCCACATCGGCGTTTGTGATGCTTGTGAGCTCAGTGATTTCGGCAGGGATCAGCTGCTTGGGATGCACAAACGTGTCAAAGCGGTCAACGACCTCGCGGCCCGAAAGACGGGCCGCGGAAATCTCGATAAGCTCGTTGTCCTGGACCGAAAGACCCGTGGTCTCGGTATCGAGGACGATAACATCCTCCTCGATAAGGCCAAACGATTGTGTGCGGGCACGCTCGGCAAGCGTTGCATAGGAATCAATGACAAACTGCGGCGTTCCAGGAGATACAGCATCCTCGATTAGCATGCAATGCCCGCTCGACGGAGACCCATGCGAATCAGACTGTCACAGACCTGCGGGAAGGTCATGTCTTTGGTATGACGAATCTCGTCCGGATACAGCGACGTATCGGTCATACCGGGAATCGTATTGGTCTCGAGGATGACGGGGCCGTCCTCGCTCACGATAAAATCGCTGCGCGAAATGCCCAGACAGCCGAGGGCTTTGTGAGCCGCACAGGCTAGTTCCTGGGCACGAGCATAGTTTTCGGGCGAAATCTGCGCCGGAATACGGTGGATATCCGTGGGATCGACGTACTTCACATCCAGGTCGTAGAACTCACAGTCCTCAGGCTTGCGAATCTCGACGATCGGCAGGGCGCGCACGTCATCCTCGCCGTAGACTCCTACGGTAATCTCGGTTCCCTCGATGCACTTTTCGACCAGCACCTTATCGCCGTACTCAAAGGCCTTGGCGATGGCGGCAGGCAGCTCAGAGGGCTCGTGTACCAGGGAGATGCCGTAGCTGGAGCCGTTGACGGCGGGCTTTACAAAGCAACGCTCGCCGCAAATCTCAACGATGCGATCGATATCAACCTCGTCGCCCGCCTCAAGCGCCAAACCGGGGGCAATGGGGATGCCTGCCTTGGCATACAGAAGCTTTGAAACCTCTTTATCGGCGCCACACGCGCTGGCGAGCACACCCGACGCCGTATAGGGGATACCCAGCGTCTCCATGGCTCCCTGCATGGCGCCATCCTCGCCGCCGGCGCCGTGCATGGCGATAAACGCCACGTCAAAATCGCCAGTTGCCATAGTCACCATAAAATCATCGGCAGCCGTATCGAGCAGCTCCACCGAAGTGTAGCCAGCCTCCTTTAGGGCCACCACGACGTTCTTTCCCGAATTGAGCGAAATCTCGCGCTCGGCGGAATGGCCGCCCGCCAAGACCGCTACGTGCATGTTCTCTAGGCTTTTACCCGGCATGGGCAGACTCCTCCTCTATGATTTCTGCAGCTGATACCATATTGTAGCGATACCCCCTACGTTTCCCCAAAATCGAAAGGCTTCCATGAATCCCAGGACTAAATCTCAGGACATTCGCGACTTGAGCCAAAACGATATTCGCGAGCTCGTGGCCGAACTCGGCCAGCCCGCTTTCCGCGCGAAGCAGCTCATTGAATGGGTTTTTGAGAAGAACGTTTGTTCGTTTGACGATATGACCAACCTTCCCAAGGCTTTCCGCGAGCAGTTAAAGGAGGCATTTGCCTTCGACACGCCGACCGAGCTCACCAAGCAGGTGTCCAAGGACGGCTCTCGTAAATACCTACTCGAGTACCACGATGGCATTTCTGTCGAGACCGTCGGCATGCCCCGTCGTAACAAGCTCTCTGTCTGCGTATCCACCCAAGCCGGCTGCGGAATGGGCTGTGCTTTTTGCGCTACCGGTCTCAACGGCCTCAGGCGCTCGCTGACCGCCCAGGAAATCGTCGACCAGGTACTTCACGTTTCCAATGACTTTGGCGAGCGCGCGACAAGCGTAGTGTTCATGGGCCAGGGCGAGCCTTTTGCCAACTACGATGAGGTTCTTAAGGCGCTGCGCATCCTTAATGACCCCGACGGTATCGGCATTGGAGCGCGCCATCTCACCGTGTCTACCAGCGGTGTTATTCCTGGCATCCGTAAGTTTGCCGACATTCCCGAGCAGTTCACCCTAGCTGTCTCGCTGCACTCCGCCATCCAGTCCACACGCAATAAGCTCATGCCCGGTGTCAAGAAATACACACTCCTGCGCCTTCACGAGGCACTGCAGCTCTACACCGAGAAGACCGGCCGCCGTCCGACGTACGAATATGCCATGATCGAGGGCGTCAACGACACCAACCCCGAAATGCAGGCGCTCTGCGACTTCTGTGAGGGCACACTGTGCCACGTCAACCTGATTCAGCTCAACGATATTGAGGGCAGCCCGCTCAAGCCGTCACCGATCCATAAGGTAGAAGACCTTCAACGCCGTCTTGAGTCCCGTGGTATCGAGACCACGATCCGCAACTCTCGTGGCAACGATATCGATGCGGCTTGTGGCCAACTCAAGCAGCGTTTCAAAGTTCAGAAGAACGCGTAGGGGAGACCAGCCTAAACGTTTCATGTGAAACATCAGAAAGCCCCGGTTGCTTAATTGCAACCGGGGCTGTTTCATATTCATCGATTATCTGCATCATACGATTGTCCAGCATTTTTTAGGACGAAATTAGGAATCCCTGTTCTAGTGATCAGACAATGGCCACTCAGAATAGGCGATTAATTGTTAGGTACCTAAAAGCCTACATTTTCCCATTGATGATTAACCCAATCTTGGTTGATCTTGGGATTCTTAGTCATCTGGGCCGTACGCATGGCAACGTCCTCGGTCATAACATCCATTTTCTTTTTTGAGGTATCAACGATATCCTGCGCTCCGCGAAGTAAACGGCCACGCAATTCATCATCTGTCGCAATCTTATAACCGGCAAAAGCGCCAACTGCAACAGTAACAGCCAAAGCGACAGCAGTCAGAACTTTATTCCTCATCCTGACCTCCTTGATCACACTGAATGATTTCGCCAAGAATGCGAGAGAGTTCCTCTTCATCCTTAAATTCAATCTCGATCTTGTTCTTGCCGCGCGAGCTCTTTACGCGAACGTTCGTGTTAAACACCTGACGCAGAACGCGTGCCGCCTTCTTAAAAGACTGAGGCGTTGCGGTTCGAGGCGTTTTTGGTGTCTCTCCGGCAGAAAACAACGGAGCAAGATTTTCTGTCGCGCGGACGGACAATCCTTCCGTAACAACCTTCTCAGCTAACTTAATGCGTGCATCTTCGTATGGAACTGCAAGAATTGCACGAGCATGGCCAGCAGTCAGCTTACCTTCAAAGATCATCTGCTGAACAACCTCTGGAAGATCAAGTAGGCGCAGCGAATTGGTGATTGCAGAGCGAGACTTGCTAACAGCCTTCGACAAGGCCTCTTGAGTCATACCACTCGTATCGATGAGCTGTCGATATCCCTTAGCCTCTTCGACGGGATTGAGATCAGAGCGTTGCAGATTTTCAATCAATGCAAGCGCAAGCATCTGTTCATCATCAACATCTTTTATGATGACAGGAACTTCCTCAAGTCCAGCGAGCTTAGAAGCCTGATAACGGCGCTCACCCGCGATAATCTCATAGCCATTACCGTGCTTGCGTACAAGAAGCGGCTGAAGAACACCATGCTCCTGAATCGACTCACTCAACTCTCGTAGCTCGGTCTCATTAAAATGAATTCTGGGTTGGTTGGGGTTTGGAACGATATCTTCGATTGGAAGTTTAGTTTTCGAAGCAGTATTGGATGCGGACGTCGCAGATCCACCGGTCTCATATTCTGCTTCGGATACCAATGCATTGAGTCCGCGACCCAAACCGCCACGCTTCCTAGGACTAGGCACGCTTGATCACCTCTTTGGCAAGGTTCATATACGCCTTTGCACCCTTATTTTGCGGCGCATATGTAATTACCGGCTCACCGAACGATGGTGCTTCTGATATTTTAACCGTACGCGGAATCAAGGTCTTAAATGCCTTATCGCCAAAGTACGACTGCACTTCTTCGACAACCTGATTTGAGAGCGATGTGCGCGAATCATACATCGTCATAAGCACACCATAGGTATCAAGGCTCTTATTTAGGCGTGTTTTGACCATTTTCATCGACTCAAGCAGCTTCGTGACACCTTCGAGTGCGTAATACTCGCACTGAATCGGAATCAGAACACTGTCCGCCGCCGTCAACGCATTAATGGTCAACAAGCCAAGTGAAGGCGGACAGTCGATAAATATGAAGTCAAACTCATCCTTAACAGGCTCAAGCAGATCCTTCAAGCGTGTTTCTCGTGCAATTGCGCTTACAAGCTCAATTTCGGCACCTGCAAGCTGGATAGTAGCCGGAATTACAAATACCTTACTGCAATTTGTATCCAGAACAAGCGATTCTGCCGGAACATCATTCAGCAATGCATCATAGATGCAGTTATCGAGTTCTTCTTTTTCGATTCCAAAGCCGCTCGTGCTATTACCCTGTGGATCAAAATCGACAATCAGCGTCTTTCGACCCTGTTCACCCAGTGCTGCTGCAAGGTTTACTGCTGTGGTGGACTTACCCACACCACCCTTTTGATTGATGATTGCAATGATACGCGTGTCTTTTGCGCTCTTTGAACGCTTAACGTCGCGAAATCCCACGGTCCCTCCTGGTGTATTTTAAGCTGTTAAACGGAGGATGTTTCACGTGAAACATTCCGATTCATCATCTGTTATGTTTCACGTGAAACATAACAAGTAATTACTATCCATTATGTTTCACGTGAAACATCTAGGCAAGCGGATTCTTCTTCGCCATGCCATTAGCACGTGGAAGCGAAATAGCTGCCGGACGAGATTTTTTTAGAATGATAAACTCGCGATGACCCAAGCCATTTGGCAAATCTAAATCATCTGTCATAAGTGTGGTGAACCCGCATATGCTAGCGGCGGTTAGACCAGACTGAAGTTCGACGTCTGACGGGTTTCCCTTCGTGATAACAAAGAGACCACTATCTATTAGAAATGGTGAAGCGTACTCGACGAGAACTGGTAACGGTGCAAGTGCACGAGCAGTGACAACAGCAAACTGTTTCTTATGGCTTCGGGCATATTCTTCAAGACGATCATGAACCGCGTAAGCATGCTTGAGACCGAGAGCCTCAACAAATGAGTTGACAGCATCAACCTTCTTGCCAACCGAATCGATATAGGTAGCCTTACGTCCGCAAGCAATTGTCAAAGGGATACCAGGAAACCCAGCACCAGTACCCATGTCTAACAAAGCGCCTTCTGGAGCTATGTCAATATAGGGAAGCAACACAAGCGAATCAAGAATATGAAGAACAGCCGCATCTTCGATATTTAGGATGCGCGTAAGATTGGTGGTCTTATTAGCCTCCAAAACAAGATCAAGATGCTCAATACAGGAGCGTAGGGCATCATGGGAGACCTTCAAAGAATAGTCTTCGCAATACGAAATTAGACGACTAAGCATCTGGCTTGTCTGCTTATCGGTTAGTACAAACAAGACAAACTCCTATCTGACAAAAATCAGTGTATCAAGAACTTTTGACAAAAAAAGGGGACGTGGAAACCACGCCCCCTTAAGATAAGCTCGTTTAGGTTATCGAGCAACAATCACAACATGACGATCGGGGTCAGAACCCTCAGAATGCGTGTCGACGGCGTCGTTGCCGCGAAGAGCAATATGAACAAGACGGCGCTCGTAGGCATTCATGGGAGGAAGTGAAACGCTTTTGTGAGTGCGAACTGCCCGCTCGGCAGCAGACTGAGCCATAGAGGCAACCTTGTCCTGGCGGCGGCTCTTATATCCCTCGACGTCGACGACAACCGGATACCTAAAGCCAAGCTTGCGGCTCACCAACAGCGAGAACATAACCTGAAGGGCATCAAGGGTGCGACCATGACGACCAATTAGGACGGCAAGGTCGGGAGCCGTTACATCAAGAATCAGTTCGCCCTCGTCGCCCTCATACTCATCGATAGGAGAGTTGGCGGCGTCGAAATGCGAAAGGATGGAACGAAGAATAGAAATCGCAACATCGGCAATGGTATCGAGCTCTTCATCCGTAAGCTCTTCACCAGCCTTGTAGCGCTGTGCAATCTCGAGATAATCGCCCGCGGCCTGCGGGGCAACCTCCTCAAGCATATCCTCGACGATCTCTTCAGACATAACGTACTCCAAAAGTTAGGTACCTAAATAAGATTACTATACCGCTACTTCTTCTTGTGCGGGCGCGGCTTCTTCTCGCGACGCGTGACCTCAACCTGCAGCGGGGCGTTCTTAAGACGCTCCTCCTCTTCGGCCTTAGCCTTCTCGATAACCTTCTGCGTCACAAAGATCTGCTGGATGACCTGCCAGGCAGAAGACACGTCGTAGTACAAAAGAACACCAACGGGCAGGCTCCAACCCATCCAGAGCATCATGACGGTCATGACGACAGCCATCATGCGCATGCTCTGGGCTTGCTGACCGGTCTGATTGCGCGACATGTACAGCTGCGGAATCAGGGTCAGGACAGCAAACAGAATCAGGCAAATCAGCGCAGGCAGTGCGACCATAAAGCCATCGGCAAAAGAGGCACTCGGCGTGGTAGTCAGATCGGGCAGAATGTTGAAGAACGAGAAGGTGCCCTCGTTAAAGTACTGCGGCAGGTTGCGCAGAAGTGTAAACAGGGCGATGAGGATAGGCATCTGAATCAGAAGCGGCAGGCAGCCGGACAGCGGATTGAACTTGTTCTCGCTGTAGAACTTCTGCATCTCCTCGGCCTGACGTTGGGGATCGTCGGCGTAGCGCTCCTGGATCTCGAGCATCTTGGGCTGCAGCACCTGCATACGGGCCGTCGACTTGGTCGACTTGAGCATGAGCGGCGTCAGCAGCAGACGGACGATGACCACTAGAATAATGATGGACAGGCCCCAGTCGACCGCAAAGGTCTGGATGAGCTTAAGCAGCTCGAAAAGGATGTTAACGATCCAATCCCACATGTAATTTTTCCTCCGATAGCGAGTGCCCGCTAGGGCACAGGGTCATAACCGCCGACGTGCAGGGGATTGCAGCGAGCGATGCGCCTCACGGCAAGCCAGCAGCCTCTACAAACACCGTATTTCTCGATAGCCTGAACGGCGTAATGAGAACACGTTGGATAATAAATGCAGGCGTCAGGCAATAAGGGCGAAATAACCTGTTGATATATGCGAATAGGAGCGATGGCAACACGTCGCAAAACGTGATTGCTCATCGCTCCTCCCCGGCAACGCCGGCGCGTATCACAAGCGAACGCAATGCCTCGTTCATCTCCTCCGGCGACGAGATCCTCGTCTTGGGGGTCGCGAACAAGATGATGTCATAACCCGCAACGGGAAATCCGCAGCTGCGGGCGGCCTCGCGCATCACACGCTTAGAACGATTGCGCACAACTGCGCAACCGAGTCGTTTAGCACCAACGAAGGCGACCCTTCCAGAGTCGCCTTCGCCAACCGATTCACATATGGTCATTCGAATCAGAGGGTGATTGAAACGACGCCCCTGACTGAACACATGCTCGAAATCTAGCCGAGACTTAATAGTCTTCATGCGAGATGTGTGTATCGCTGCTAGACAGTGAGACGCTTGCGGCCCTTGGCGCGGCGACGGGCGAGCACGGCACGACCACCCTTGGTGGCCATACGGGCACGGAAGCCATGGGTCTTGGCACGCTTACGCTTATTAGGCTGATACGTACGCTTCATCTTAAGTTCCTCCTGCTGCATTTCGAGTGTCCGCGAGGGCGCGGACGCAGATATAGACACGTGAGCTTGAAGATTGTAGGGAAATCAATGTTCAAATGTCAAGAAATCAAAGGTAAAAGGTTGCGCAGTTCACACGGTTCCGCCATAAGCCGGATGTGTTTTTGAGTATGACTCCAACTTTTCACGATATTTCACCGAGTTTTCAACAGGTCATGTTGCCAATGTTGAGAACTTTTCGCCCATTTTCCAAAGTTTTCAACATGTTTTGAAAACTTGTCGAAAGATGAGAAACATTGCGCGGTGAGCTACTATTTATCCGAAACCTTTTGAAAGATTGCGAGCGGCATGTCTGACGACTTTTACACCATGGTCGATTCCGGTGACCCGGCACCCGACAACGAGCACATCAACGGCGTACGCGAAGAGCGCAAAGAGGGCGAGCAGACATCGAAACAGACACCGAAAACCATGTATGCGGCGCGCATCGCCGTCTATGACGACATGCTTTCGACCCCGCGCGTGATCGTCATCGAGCCGCAAGACATCCGCACGTATCTGGAAGAGACGACTAACACCGTCTACCAGTGCATGAAAGAGCAGGGCGGACACATCTCACTCATGGTTATCCGCGAGATTGTCGAAAACTTTATCCACGCCCACTTTGCCGAGCCCATTATCTCGATCCTGGACGGCGGGGAAACTATCCGCTTTGCCGACCAAGGTCCGGGCATCGACGACAAAGAGCGCGCCTTCGACTTTGGCGTCACCAGCGCAAACAGCAAGATGAAGCGGTATATACGCGGCACCGGGGCAGGTTTTCCCATGGTGCAGGAATACCTGGAAAACGCCGGCGGGGCAGTCTCCATCGAAGATAACATGGGCAACGGCACCGTCGTCACGGTGAGCCTCGATCCCAAGCGCGTGCAGGAAATTGAGCGCGCGGGAGGGCGCGGGGCAGCCGTGCGCCCCGAGGCCCAGGGGTCGGAATACCCACTGCCGGGAGCATTTCCACAGCAAGCAATGATGACTCCGCAGCAAACCGTGGCCGCGTCCCCACTACAACGGCCCATGGTTTCGCAGCAGATGCATCAACCCGGCATGCCGCCCATGCAGGACCCCCAGCCCGCGGGACAGACGACAACTCAAGGCTCGGCAGAGTCCATGGTCCCGGCCGATTCGGATGCAGCCGCGATGCAGCAGGTGACGGGCATGCAAGGAGCTCGGCAGATGGGCTTCCAACCGTACCCGCAGGCATATCCGGGACAATATATGCCGCAGCAGGGATACTCCCAGCAATATATGCAGCAGTATCCCCAGGGCTATCAGCAGCCGTATCAGCAGATGCCGCAGCCGTACAATCCCTGGGCCCAGCAGATGCCGCCGCAGCCATACCAACAGTGGCCGCAAAGTTTTCAACAGCCGATGCCAACCATGCAGAGTTCTCAACAACCAGCAGCTCAAATGATGTATCCTAATGCGGCGAATCAATACGCACAGCCGCAACCGGACGTATTTGTGAGCGAGCGCGGCAACGCGGCGCTGGGATATCTGGCTCAAAACCAAGAGTGCGGCGCCACCGACCTGGCGCGAGCATTTGGAAACTCCGCGCCCACGTGGTCACGCACACTCAATGACTTGGCGCAGGCCGGCTTGGTAATCAAACACGGCCAGAAATACCATCTGACCGAACTCGGCAGCGCTCGCATGCGTGCCCAAAGTTAAGGAACGGGAGAGACAGTGGACGAGGAAGCAAGCATCATCCTGGAGGATGCCATCGCCTTTTGCCAGCGCGACGGCCAAGATGCACGCCTCATCAACATGTTGGGGCAATCGCGTGCCGTGAGCTTGACCGAGGACACCTTGACCATCGAGGCACCGTCGCGCTTTGCCATTGCGCAGCTCAAAAAGCACCAGCCGACTATCGAGCACTACCTAGAAGAGATTGCCTTTGCGCCGATCGCGCTCAACATCGTGGCCCCGCAGGGTCCCACGACAGGCGCCACAGGGGCGGCACCCGTCACTCCCCCTTTGACGACCGTCGCCCCCGTGGCGGCTCCGGAGACCAATGCGAGCGATGTTTCCCGTGAAACCATGCCCCACGCAACAGCCGTGCCGGTAGCAACCGCTCCCAGTGTTTCGCACATGCCCGTCGCGCACGACGCGACGCCGGGCGAAGAACCGGGCGTCGCGATCAAAAACACGCTGTCGGCCGACGATTTCCGCCGCATGATGAATCAGATGAAGGGCGTGGCACCCGCCAAGAGCGCAAAACCAGTCTCGACATCGCCTGTGAGCGTGCCTGCGGCTGCGGCGCCGGGCGAGCAGAACGCCGATGGCGCGCCCCTCGTGGCCAACTCAAAATTCACCTTCGAAAACTTTGTCTACGGCCCCGAAAACAGCCACGCCTATCGTTCGGCGCTTAAATTCGCCGCACTCGCAGACGAACGCGGTACTTGCACATCCCTGTTCATCTATGGCAAATCGGGCTTGGGCAAGACCCACCTGCTGCTCGCCATCAAAAACGAGCTCGCCGAGAAGTCGCCCGAGATCAAAGTGAAATACGCCAACTCACAGGCATACATCGATGATCTGATGACAGAATTCGACCGCCAAAAGAAGAGTAACGCTCCCATCATGCAGGCATACCACGGCGTGGACGTGCTCATCATCGATGACATCCAAAACATCATCGGCAAGCGCGCGAGCGTGGATTACTTTTTCCAGCTCATGGACGAGTTTATCCGCAACAACAAGAAGGTCGTGATTGCCGCAGACCGTGCGCCCAAGGACCTGAACATGGACGAGCGCCTGACCAGCCGCTTTAACGCCGGCATGCTCTGCTTGGTAGCAGAGCCCAGCTACGAGATGAAGTACAAGATTCTGCAGCGCTATTACGAGAACACGATCGCGGCGGTGCCCGAGGCGGGCGACGACTCGCTGCTGGCGGTCTACGGTGGCGACAGCGGACATCTAACTGACGAGCACTTTAAACACATGGCGGAGGTATCGGGCACCAACATCCGTGAGCTCGAGAGCTTCTGCGAGCGCTGCGCCGGGGAGGCGGGCGACCGCGAGCGCGAGGGTAGCGAGCTGAGCTTCGACGACATCGATGCCATCGCCAGCCAGTACTTCGACACGTCGGCCAAAAAGATCAACGTGCAGACAGTTCAGTCTGTTATCGAGGAGCAGTACGGCGTGACGCATGAGGAGCTCATTGGTCCGCGCCGCAATGCCAATATCGCCAAGGCGCGCCATATCGCCATCTACCTAGCGATCGAGATGTGCGAGATGACAACCACCGCCGTGGGTGCGGAGTTTGGCAACCGCAACCACTCGACCGTCAGCACGAGCTACAAAAAAGTCCAGAAGATGATCCAGGAAGACCGGACCGTGACCGAGGACCTCAAATCGCTACGAGACAAAATTACACTGCGCTCGTAGGGAAATAGGCACACCTGTTGAAAACTTGTCGAAACCGCGGGCATAAGGTGTCTAAAACCCAGCCCGCTCCGATGAAAAGTTTTGCGCAGGTTTTGAACGTGGAAAACGACCCCTGTTGCACACAGGGAACTGTCGATTCTCTTTTTGGGTTTGACCTGCATGTTTGGGAGTAATCAACAGTTTCGTCAGTACTATTACTATTATTAAGATATTTATATCTATAGAAAGGTATTAAAAGATGAAGTTCACCGTCAGCCAGAGCTCGCTTACGCAAGCAATCGGCGTCGTCATGAAGGGTGTCGCTTCGGCATCCACCCTCCCTATTCTGTCGGGCGTGCTCATCAAGGCACAAGACGGCATCTTGGAATTCCAGACCTCTAACTACACTATCTCGATTCGTCACCGCATCGCGGCACATGTGGAAGAGGAAGGTGAGATGGTAATCCCCTGCAAGATGCTCTCCAACATCACCAAGACCCTTCCCGATGCCCCAGTTACCTTTGAGCTTTCGGAGCGCCAGGTGCTGATCGGTTGCGAGAAGAGTTCCTTCCGCCTGAATACGCTCGATGCCAACGATTTCCCCGAGTTCCCGGCCTATGCCATCGAGAGCGCCGTTGAGCTCCCGACCGACATTCTGTCCGAGATGGTCAGCCGCGTGTGGCGCGTCACCTCGACCGACAAGGCCCGCCCCATCCTGGGCGGTGTGCATATGAGAGTCGAAAACAACACCGTGCGCCTGGTGGCGACCGACTCCTTCCGTCTGGCCGTGTGCGATACGCAGGTGGAGACCTCGACGCTCGAGGGCTCCTTTGAGCTCAACGTGCCGGCCGATGCCTTCAACGACGCCCTGAGCATCATGGCGAGCCAGGCGACCATTATGATCGGTGCCACCGACACCCAGGTTGTCTTTGAAGCCGGCAACACCACCTACGTGTCGCGCCGCATAGAGGGTGTGTATCCCAACTACAAGCAGCTCATCCCCGATTCGTGCGTAACGAGCGTCAAGATCGACGTGGCGGCTTTTAATGCCGCCCTCAAGCGCGTGGCGGTCATCGCGAGCGCCAACCCCGCCGTCAAGTTTGAGATCGATGTCGAGAACGGCCAGATGGGCCTGTCCTCCATCTCCAATGACCAGGATCTGGCGCAGGAGACGATCGATGTCGAGGCTGAGGGCGAGTCGGGTACCATTGCCTTTAACTACCACTACATCTTTGGCTGTCTCAACGCCCTGTCCAAGGAGAAGGAGATCACGCTGGAGCTCAAGAGCTACTCGCAGGCCGGCATCTTTAAGTCCTACGACAAGATCAACTATCTGTACCTGGTCATGCCGGTGCGCATCTAGCGGCGCCCTATGGCCATGTTCGCCCGCGATCTTTCCGTCGCGCGCTACCGCAGCTTCGATAGCTATCGCCTGGAACTGAGCGATGGCGTGACGGTGCTCGCGGGGCCCAACGCGGCGGGAAAGACCAACCTCATAGAGGCGCTGCAGCTGCTAACGAGCGGCACCTCGTTTAGGCATTCCACTGCCGTCGAGCTTGTGCACGACGGCACGGGTTTGTGCAAGGCCGAGCTTAGGCTCGAGGGCGATGGCCGCGTGCTGGACATGGGCCTATGCGTGGAGGACGGTAAGCGTTCGTTTAGCCGCAACGGCAAGCGATGTGCCGCCTCTGGTGTGCGCGGCGTGCTGCCGAGTGTTTTGTTCTGCCCCGATCATCTGGATATGGTTAAGCGCGGTGCCAGCGTGCGTCGCGCCGCGCTCGACGACTTTGGTGTGCAGCTGAGCGCCCGCTATGCCGATCTGGCAAGCGCCTACGGCCGCTGCGTGACGCAGCGCAACGCCCTGCTCAAAGAGACATGGTGCTGCCGTGAGATGCTCGGTGCGTGGAATGAGTCGATTGCCCGCGCCGGATCGGCCCTGCTGGTGCACCGCTTAGCCTTGCTCGATCGCTTGGATGCCCACGTGCGCAATGCCTACGGGCTGGTTGCGTCCGGGGAGGAGGCCGATGTGGCCTATGCGTCCACGTTGGGGGAGCTGCCCCAGACCGATGACCGCGAGGAGCTGAGGGGCTGGGCATACGAGCACATGCTCGCGGCGCTCGACGAGCGCGCCGACGAGGAAATCCGCCGCGGCGTGACACTCGTGGGTCCGCACCGCGACGAGATTGAGTTTTCGGTCGCCGGCCGCTCGGCTCGCTCGTTTGCCAGTCAGGGTCAGCAACGTACGTTGGTTCTGGCTTGGAAGGTGGCCGAGGTGGCCGTAGCCCGCGATATTCTGGGTACCGCCCCGCTGCTGCTTTTGGATGACGTGATGAGCGAGCTCGACGGCGATCGCCGCGCCGCTTTTTTGCAGCTGATCGGCGACGACATCCAGACAGTCATAACCACCACCAATTTGGGATACTTTACCGATGAGTTACTTGATCGAGCCAAGGTGGTGAGCATGGGTGAGGCATGCTAATTACGAGCGTGAGAACGGCACGGCTGCCTTCAGTGACTTTTTGGGTGCCGAGCGCCAGCGCATCTTGGCGTCGGCTACGCCCGAGCGTCGTGCGCAAATGGAGGCCGCCGAGGAATCGCGTACGGTCTACCGTGCTTGGAACGCGGTGTGCTCGGGCACGCGCGAGGGCCGGCACGTGACGGGGCTACGTTATCTTCCCGAGTCCAACGAGCTGCTGGTGTATCTCGATTCGCCCTCGTGGACACAGGAGATGACACTTTTGCGCGAGATAATCCGCGCACGCATGGAGCGTGCCGGCGCGCATGTGGATGGCCTGGTATTTAAGACGACCCGCCCCGGCCACACGCCGCCCGCGGCAAAAGAGCGCCTGCGCCCGGTCGCGCCCCCGCGCCCGCCCGCGCCGCATGCCGACCTGAATGAAGCCGCGCGCGCCGAGATCGAGCGCCAGGTGTCGCCCATCGAAGACCAAAAACTGCGTGAGGCCCTCCAGAACGCCATGAGGGCCAGTGCCGAGTGGGCCAAGGGCGTGCAGAGCAAAAAAGAGTCTTAAATCGCATCTGGTGGCCTTGTATAGGCAAATACCCTCGTCCCCGAGGGTATTTTTTACGATAAAATAGTAAGGCTATACAGATTTTCTTAACCGAAGGAGGACGTGTGGCAAACGAAAACGATTACGATGGCGGCGAAATTAAGATCCTCGAGGGTCTCGAAGCCGTCCGTAAGCGCCCGGGCATGTATATCGGCTCGACGAGCGCCAGCGGTCTGCACCACCTGGTGTGGGAGATCGTTGACAACTCCGTCGACGAGGCCATGGCCGGTTTCTGCACCGAGATTCAGGTGACGGTCCACGCCGACAACTCCATTACGGTCGTCGATAACGGGCGCGGCATCCCCGTCGACGAGCACCCTGTCAAAAAGATTCCGACGCTCGAGGTCGTCATGACGATCCTTCACGCCGGCGGTAAGTTCGATAACTCGGCCTATAAGGTTTCCGGCGGCCTGCACGGCGTGGGCATCTCCGTTGTCAACGCCCTGTCCAAGCGCGTGGTCGTGCAGGTGCGCCGCGACGGCAATATCTACGAGATGGAATTCTCTCGTGGCAAGACCGTCAAGAAGATGGAGGTCGTGGGCACCTCGGATTCGACGGGCACCACCGTCTCCTTCTGGCCCGACGACGAGATCTTCGAGACCTGCGTCTACGATTTCGATACACTGCACAATCGTCTGCAAGAGACGGCGTTTCTCAACAAGAACCTCAAGATCGTGCTGACTGACGAGCGTGAGGCGGCTCCCCGCGTGGAGGAGTTTTGCTACGAGGGCGGCATCATCGACTTCGTCAAGTTCCTCAACGACGGCAAGGACGTCCCCGAGGCCTTTAAGGAGCCCATCTACATTGAGGGCAAATCGGACCCGGATGCGCCCGTGGCCAAGATGGGCGAGGTCGAGGTGTCCCTGCAGTGGAACGCCGGTTATGGCGAGAACGTCATGTCATTTGCCAACGACATCTACACCCCCGAGGGCGGCATGCACCTCGAGGGCTTCCGCACCGCCCTCACCCGCGTGATTAACGATTACGCCCGCAAGCAGAACCTGCTTAAGGAGAAAGAGGCCAACCTGAGCGGTGACGACGTGCGCGAGGGTCTCTCGGCCGTCATCTCGGTCAAGCTGCCCGATCCGCAGTTTGAGGGCCAGACCAAGGCCAAGCTCGGTAGTTCCTACATGCGCGCGCTTACGCTCAAGATTGTGACCGACGGTCTTGCCGACTACCTTGAGGAGCACCCCAAGCCCGCCCGCGAGATCGTCAAGAAGGCGCAGCAGGCCTGCAAGGCCCGCAACGCCGCCCGCAAGGCGCGCGAGGCGACCCGTCGCAAGAGCCTGCTCGAGACGGCGTCGCTGCCCGGCAAACTTGCCGACTGCTCGGTGCGCGATGCCGAGCTGACCGAGCTCTTCATCGTAGAGGGAGACTCGGCAGGCGGTTCGGCCAAGGACGGCCGCCGCCGAGACATCCAGGCGATTCTGCCCCTGCGCGGCAAGATTCTGAACGTCGAGCGCGTGGGTGACCATCGTGCGTTCTCGAGCGACACCATCCAGTCGCTGATCACCGCGATCGGTTGCGGCGTCACGACGAGCGCCGGCGACGGCGGCGACTTCGATATCACCAAGGCGCGCTACCACAAGATCATCATCATGACCGATGCAGATGTCGACGGTGCGCATATCCGCATCCTGCTGCTGACGTTCTTCTACAAGTACATGCGTCCGCTGATCGATGCCGGCTATGTCTATGTTGCCTGCCCGCCCATCTTTGGCATTAAGGTGCGCAACAAGATCCACTACGTGTATCCCAACGGCCGACAGCCCGAAGACGAGATTCTGCGCGACACCATTCAGAGCCTGGGCCTGAACCCCGACGACAACGACGAGGACGGCAAGGCCAAGGATGGCAAGATCACCAAGAAGCGCAAGGGCTATACCGTCCAGCGCTACAAGGGCCTGGGTGAGATGGACCCCAAGCAGCTTGCCTCGACGACGATGGACCCCAAGACCCGCATTTTGCAGCGCGTGACGATCGAGGATGCCGTGGTGGCGGACCGTGCCGTACGCGAGCTCATGGGTTCCGAGGTGGGCTATCGCCGCGAGTACATTGAAAAACACGCGCATGATGCACGCTTCTTAGATGCCTAACCTGTTCGGCTTTCCCAGCCACCGCACCTTCGCCCTCAATCGTCGGTCGCGTACCCAAGTACGCTTCCCTCCTCTTTCGGGCGAATCTGCGGCACCTGGAAAAGCCGTCTCCGTGGTAGGGAACTAATGGACCACGCAAACCATGAGGAGGTAACGTGGCAGACGATATCAACAACAACGAGGGTGTGGACGAGGCCGGCGACGCCGGTATGCCCGATGATCTGAAGCGCCTGCTCGCCCGCGCCGAGCAGGGCGAGGACGGCGATCCGGATTCCTACAACCCCGATGTCGAGGATGAAGAGGAAGAGGATGACGACGCCGAGCTCGAGGAGAGCTTTGGCGCGGTCGATCGCGGCGCCTCGGCCGGCGAGGACATCAACGGCGGCCAGCTCCAGATTTCGGAGTTTGGCCGCGAGATGAAGCAGTCGTTTATCGAGTACTCGATGTCGGTCATTACGGCACGCGCCCTGCCGGACGTGCGCGACGGCTTAAAGCCGGTGCACCGCCGCATCCTGTACGCCATGAACGAGAGCGGCATCTACCCCAACCGCCCGCACAAGAAGTCGGCCTGGACGGTCGGCGAAGTTATCGGTAAGTACCATCCCCACGGCGACTCCGCGGTCTATGAGACCATGGTTCGTCTGGCGCAGTGGTTCTCCATGCGCACGCCGCTTATCGACGGCCACGGCAACTTTGGCAACATCGACGGCGACGGTGCCGCAGCTATGCGTTACACCGAGAGCCGTCTGGCAAAGCCCGCCATGGAGCTGCTCCGCGACCTGCAGAAGGATACCGTCGACTGGCAGCCCAACTACGACGAGTCGCTCGCCGAGCCCGTGGTACTGCCCGCACGCTTCCCCAACCTGCTGGTTAACGGCAGCCAAGGCATCGCTGTAGGCATGGCCACCAATATCGCCCCGCATAATCTCACCGAGGCGATCGAGGCCACCTGCTACCTGATCGACAACCCCGACGCCACCGTCGACGAGCTCATGCAGATTATGCCCGGCCCGGACTTTCCCACCGGTGCCATCATCATGGGTAGCGCCGGCATTAGGCAGAGCTACGAGACCGGCCGCGGTTCCATCACCGTGCGTGCCAAGGCCCATGTGGAGTCCACCAAGACCGGCCGCAGCCGCCTGGTCTTTACCGAGATTCCCTACATGGTCAACAAGGGCACCCTGCAGGAGAAAATCGCCCAGCTCGTAAACGACAAGCGCATCGAGGGCATCTCGGACATGCGCGACGAGTCCAACCAAAAGGGCATCCGTCTGGTCATTGAGCTCAAGAAGGGCGTTATCCCGCAGGTCGTACTTAACAACCTGTATAAGTACACCTCGCTGCAGACCACCTTTGGTGCCAACAATCTGGCGCTCGTCAATGGCGTTCCCAAATGCCTGAGCCTGCGCGAGATGCTGCAGCACTACATTGACCACCAGGTCGACGTAGTCACCCGCCGCACCCACTTTGACCTTAAAAAGGCCCAGGCCCGTGCACATATCCTTGAGGGCTACCTTATGGCCCTCGACCATATCGACGAGGTCATTAGCATCATCCGCTCCTCGCAGACCGATGACGAGGCCAGCAGCCGCCTGATTGAGCGTTTTGGCTTTACGCCCGAGCAGACCACGGCCATCCTCGAGATGAAGCTGCGTCGCCTGACCGGCCTGGAGCGGGACAAGATCCAGGAAGAGCTGGACGGCCTGCGCCGTGCTATCGCCTACTACGAGGACCTGCTGACGCACGAGGAGAAGATTCTGGGCGTCATCAAGGAAGAGATGCGCGAGATCTCCAAGAAGTTTGGCGACAAGCGCCGCACCGAGATCAGCCAGGTCGAGAAGGATCTGGACGTCGAGGACCTCATCGCCGACGAGGACATGGTCGTGACGATCACCCACACCGGCTATGTGAAGCGTATCCCGGTGGCCGCTTACCGCGCCCAGAAGCGCGGCGGCAAGGGCGTGTCGGGCGTCAACCTTAAAGAGGACGACGTTATCGACGAGATGTTTATCGCGTCCACCCACGAGTATGTGCTGTTCTTCTCGAGCAAGGGCAAGGTCTACCGTCTGAAGGTGCACGAGCTGCCGGTTGGTACGCGCCAGGCGCGCGGCACCGCAATCGTCAACCTGCTTCCCTTTGAGGAGGGCGAGAAGATCGCGAGCGTCATTAGCTGTCGTGAGTTCCCCGCCGATGAGTACCTGATGTTTGCCACCAAGAACGGCATGGTCAAGAAGACCGTGATGAGCGCCTATGATCGCAGCCGCCGCGATGGCCTAATTGCTATCAACCTGAGGGACGACGACGCGCTGCTCGCCGTGCGCCGCGTGCGCGAGGGCGACAAGATCATCATGGCCACCACTGCGGGCAAGGCGATCATGTTCCCCGAGGACCAGGTTCGCGCTACCGGCCGCGACACCAGCGGTGTCCGCGGCATTGGCATGAAGGACGGCGCGAGTGTCTTGGGCATGGAGGTCACCAACGGCGAGGGCGACCTGTTTGTCATTACCGAGTGCGGCTACGGCAAGCGCACGCCGGTCTCGGATTATCCGGAGCAAAACCGCGGCGGCCAGGGTGTCTACACCATCCAGATGACCGAGCGCAAGGGCAACCTTGCGGCCATGAAGGCGGTCGGCCCGCAGCACGAGCTGTTTATCGTGACGGAGGGCGCGACGGTCATTCGCGTCAAGACCGACGAGATCAGCCAGACCGGTCGAACCACGCAGGGTGTCAAGATGATGACCGTCGACGACAACGACCGCGTATGCGCTGTGGCCCGTATGGATGCCACCAAGGAGAAGGACGCCGAGGGCGAGGATACGGCGGAGCCTACGGAAGACATTGTTGAGCCTATGCCCGAGGCATAAAAGAGCTTCTGACGCGGGGCATATAAGCCAAGATCGGGGCCGGGTGCAGTTCGAATGGACTGTGCCCGGCCCTTTTGTATCTCGTTAAAGAAAAAGCCCGCCCCCAGTGATGAACTGCGCCCCAAATCTTGGACGCCCTAAATAGCGACTAGGCCGCAAGGGCCTGATTCCGGAACTCCTCCGGGGTCAGGCCCTTCAATCTTACCTGCCTCCGGCTCGTGTTCCAGTGGACTATGTATTCCTCCAGGTCGCGTTTGAAATCCTCGAACGTCTTCCACTCGCGGCCCCTGTAGAACTCGTCCTTGACGTGGCCGAAGAGCTGCTCGGTGGCGGCATTGTCGATGCAGTTCGCCTTCCTGGACATGCTCTGGACGATGCCGGCGGCCTCGAGCCTGGATGTGTACGAGGCGTGCTGGTACTGCCAGCCCCGGTCCGAGTGCATGGTCGGGGCGGCGCCCTCGGGGATCTTGGGCAGCAGCTCGTCGAGCATCCTCGCCTGCTGGGCCATGTCGGGCGTGGTCGATATGTCGCTCGCCACGATCTCCTTGGTGCAGAAGTCCAGCGTCGGGGCCCAGTAGGCCTTACCGCCAGCCACCTTGAACTCGGTGACGTCCGTCCCCAGCTTCTGCCACGGGGCCCCGGCGTCGAAATCCCTCGCGATCACGTTCTCGAACGTTCTGCCGACGACGCCCCTGTACGAGTTGTACCTGTGGTAGGCCGTCTCGCGTCTGATCCCGCAGCGAATCCCCATCTCGCGCATCATCTTGAGCACGGTCTGGTTGGCTATCACGGCCCCCTCTTCCGCCCTGAGGCACATCGCTATCTGCCGGTGCCCGCAGCCGTTGGCGGTGCGCGAGAAGATCTCGGCGGCCGCCTCCCGGAGCTCGGGGCGCGTGGGCCTCGGCGGGTGCGCGAGGGCGTAGTAGTAGGTCGACCTCTTGAGCTCGGCGCATGCGAGCAGGTGCCCGAGTGCGTGCCCCTCGGCGCTCAGGGCCGCGACCGCTTCGGCCTTCGCCCTGGTCAGAGTCCGTCCCTCTCGACCAGGGCGCGTAATTTTTTTAGGTAGGCCACCCCGCCCTCGAGCCTGCGGCACCGCTCCTCGAGCTCCTCCTCGCGGGTCCGCGGCCTCGCCCTGGAACCGCTCGGCCGGCCCTTGGGCCTCGGGCGCAGGGCCTCCGCGCCGCCCCGGCGGTATAGCGCGTACCACTTCTTGAGCGGCGACATCGACATTATGCCGAACGCCGCCATCGCCTCGGTCTTCGTCATGCCGCCGTCGACGACGGCGGAGGCGGCGGCGACCTTCTGCTCGTATGTGTACCTGCCCTGCTTTCCGTCCATGCTCAGAGCACCTCGCTCCCGAACGCGCGGTATATCTCCTGCCAT
Source organism: Collinsella sp. HCP28S3_E12 (assembly GCF_052065595.1). Lineage (NCBI taxonomy): Bacteria > Bacillati > Actinomycetota > Coriobacteriia > Coriobacteriales > Coriobacteriaceae > Collinsella > Collinsella sp. HCP28S3_E12. The sequence continues at coordinate 117,009 of NZ_JBQHTS010000004.1, read as the reverse complement.
CTTCTCACGGCTTCCGCGGGAAGCGAAAGGGCAATCGCGGCAGATTTATACCCGTGCCCGAGCTCGAAGAGCCCTATGGCCGCCTTCCTGGCCTCGATGTCGTGCTTCACCCTCAAGTCGACGCGCATAAAGAAAGCCTCCCATTTCTCATGTCCAAGAAATGGGAGGCAGTTCATGACTGGAGGCGGGCTGTCTGCCTGCGATGCGGGTCTTTACATGCCCTCTGCTGCGAAGCGGCGTGCGAGGGCTTCCTGATGGTTTGCGTGCTGCAGGGCGACGTCTTTGGCGACGACGCCCTGTTTGACGACGTTGAACAGGGCCTGGTCCATGGTCTGCATGCCATACGCGCCGCCCGCAGCAATGACGGAATCGATCTGGTGGGACTTCTCTTCGCGGATTAGGTTGCGGATGGCGGTGTTCATGAGCATGACCTCGAACACCGGCGTGACGCCGCCGTCGACGGTGGGCACCAAACGCTGGCTCACGATGGCCTGGAGCACCATGGAGAGCTGGATACGGATCTGGCGCTGCTGGTTGGGCGGGAAGGCGTCGAGGATGCGCTCGACGGTGTCGGCCGCGCTGGTGGTGTGGAGCGTCGAGAGCACGAGCTGTGCCATTTCGGCGGCGGAAACGGCGGTGCTGATGGTATCGGGGTCACGCATCTCGCCCAGCAGGATTACATCGGGGCTCTCGCGCATGGCGGAGCGCAGTGCCTCGGCATAGGTGGCGATATCCATGGGGATCTCGCGCTGCGTGATGATGCAGTTGCCGTGACGGTGCACGTACTCGATGGGGTCCTCCATGGTGATGATGTGGCCCGAGCGCGTGTGGTTCATACGGTCGAGGATGCAGGCGAGGGTGGTCGACTTGCCCGAACCGGCGGCGCCGGTGACAAGAACCATGCCGCGGTTGAGGTTTGCGAGGCTGAGAACCGTCTCGGGGATCTGCATCTTGCGGGCATCGGGTAGGCCAAAGGGGATGACACGGATCACGGCGCCGAAGGAGCCGCGCTGGCGGAAAATGTTCACACGGAACCGTCCCACGCCGGCCACGGAGAAACTGAAGTCATCGTCGTGGTTGACGTTGCCATGGAACAGCTCGAAATCGCGCTCGGCGATTCTGTAGATGGCACGCACGGCGGCCTCGGTGTCTGCCGGCTTGAGTGCGGGCGAGTCACTGCGCACGTGGATGCCGCTCTTGGAGTAGGACAGGGGCAGCCCGGCGATAATGAAGACGTCGGACGCCTTGGCGTCGATCATCTGCTGAAGCAGTTCATTGAGTTGCATGGAGCTTCTCCTTGTCGCTAGTTGGATGAGCCGTTGCCGGACCAGAGGCCCTGCTGCTCGGACTCGTGGGTACTGGTTACTTTCCATTGCGTGATGGAGTAGGTGAGGTTGTCGCTCACCGTGACACGTGCGTCGAGGCGGTGCCCGTCGCTATCGCTTACGGTGAGCACGATGTCGGCGTCCTGGGCGGAGATGTCGACGGTGAGGTTCTTGTCCTTGCAGGTCGCGACCGCATCGGCCGCGATACTGCTGCCGACCGCCTCGATGTCCGCAGCGGCGGTCGAGGCGTTGCCCGTCGCGCCCTTGAGGTGCTCGTCGATGCCAGCGAGCGCAGCCTGACCGCAGCTCTCGAGCTCATAGGTGCCCGTGACGGATGCCGACTGGCGGCGCGACATGGCGTCTGCCGCGTTTGATGTGGTCACGCAAAGCATCGCCAATACGGCGAGCAGAAGCACGGATATGAGTGTGAGCAGGCTGATCGGTCCTATACGGACGCTCTTTGCGTTTTGTGCCGCCATCTACCTCGCCTCGCTCACGTAGCGCTGGGTGTCGAGCTCGTAGGCCTTCCCCGCATCGTCCGAGACGGTGATGTGAGCGTGCCAGAGCGTGCCGGCCTCGCGCTTATCCTTGGTAACCTTGGTCTTCACGGTAAAGCCGTCGCTCGTGCCATTGGCGATGCCGAGTCCTGTGCTCTCGCCGCCTTCGACGGCGGCGGGGTCGGCCGAGAACTCCTCGGCCGCGTTCTCGGCGACCGAGACGGCGCGACAGAGGCGGGAAGACGAGGCCGCGGTCTGGGTCGAGGCGGCGAAGAGCTGCGTGAACACCGCCATCGAAGCGACCAGCACCGCGAGCAGCGCGAGCGCCTCGATGATATAGGCCGTCGTTGCGCGCATGCGCCCGGACGGCGCGGAGCCGTTGTTTGCTGCCATGCTACTCGGCCTCCTCAAGATAGCGGAGGGCGACCTCGCAGGTGCCTTGGTCGGTGGTGACGGAGAGAAGCCCGTGCGAATAGGAGAACGAGAACGTCTTGGACGCCGTGACCTCGCTCGCCTTCTGAGGCGTATAGGCCGTGCCCGCGGGGCTGTATTCCTGCACCACGTGACCGTGGTAGAGGTAGAGACGCGTCTCGAACGTGCCGGTGTCGAGTGTCTCGACGATCACGAGCGCACGACCCTCGGGACCCTCACTCGTGGCGATGGCGCCCTTGGCATCGTTTGCGCGCACGATGTTCGAGATGAGTTCGAGCCCCTCGCGCCGTGCGACATTTTGTTCCTGGATGCCGCTGATGTTGCGGTAGACGGTGACGCCGGCGATCAGTGCGCCCAGCAGTGCCACAAAGAAGACACCCAGAAGGAGGACGGGGAATGCTCCCTGCGCCCGCGTACGTTTCTCGCTGCGCGCCGTAATCTGCGGCAGCCGCGACAGCGCCTCTACGCGGGAGAGGTTGTGATCGATATCGTTTGTGCTCATCGCGGTGTCACCACCACACTGGGCATCACGTTGCCGGCAAACCACTCGTAGGACACGACGTAGTCGTCTTCGTTGATGGTGAGGCCGTACTTCTGCTCAAGGTATTCGAGCGACGAGGGATAGCTGCCCTCGATTGCACAGCATTGTTTGGCGGCCACGAGCACGGAATCGCGCAGCGCCACGGCGCCCTGCTCGCGCGCGTTGGCGCGCACGGCGGAGAAGATCCCAAACGCCGCTGTCGCCAGCGCCACCACGAGCGCCACGACCGCGATCCTGCGGTTTCGGCGGCGCCTGATGTCTTTATCTGTCAATTCGTGGAACATAGCAGGCCGTCCGGTTATGCGATAGAGCCCATGATGCCGATAAGCGGCAGCATGACGGCGATCAGCGTGGCGCCCACGGCCACGGTCAGGAAAGCGGCGAGCGCGGGCTCGACGCGGTCGACGACGGCGTCGATCTGGGCGGTGGCGTCGTCAAAGAACGTCTCGGCGAGCGAAGCCAACACATCGTCAGCCGATCCTGCGTGCATCCCGACGGTGAGCATGCGGGCGTAGATGGGCTCGAAGATTTCGTGTTCGCTGATGGCCTGGGCCATGCTGCGGGGGTTTTGGATGTCCGCCATAGACGCGCCCGCGGCCTCGAGCTTTTTCTTGAGTTTGGGGTGGTCGACAGTTGCGGTGGCGCGCTCCATGGCGACTTCGTCCTGCACGCCCGAGGCCACAAAAGCGGCGAGCGCGTTGGTGAAGTGCGAGAGCGCCAGCTGGTACATGGTGCGCTTGGTCACGGGAACCTTTTCGAGCAGCTTGACCACGCGAATGCGGCCACTCTCGGTATACGTGAGTACCGAGAGGCAAAGCGCCGCGGCGGCGGCGACGAGCACCACAACGAGCGCGACCCAGCCGATGATGGCCGAGGCGCTCACCATCGAGAACGAGCCCGAGGTGAGCGAACCCGAGAGGTTGGCGTAAGCGCTGCTGAACGTGGGCTGGATGAGGATCACGGTGAAGGCGAGGATGCACTCCATGATCACGAGCAGGGCCGCCGGGTAACCCACGGCGCTGCGGAGCTTTGCGAACGTACGATCCTCGCTGTCGTAGTAATGTCCGAGGCTGCGGAGTGCACGCTCGGTGCGGCCTGAGACCTCGCCGATCTTCACCATCTCGATGGCATACGGCGGAAACGCCCCCGTACTCTCCATGGCACCGGCGAGACCCTCACCGGCGATGAGCTGGGTGTAGACCTTGTCGCAGACCGTTTTGAACGGCGATGCCTCGCGGTTCTCGACCAACATGTGCACGGCCTCGTCGACCTGGATGCCGGCCGCGAGCATGGTGGCCACGCTGTCGCAGAACGCGCTGATGGCGCTGCTTTCCAAGAGCTGATCGGCCATTTACTCTCCTGACGTTGCTAGATGGATGTTGTCAGTAAACATATCGGTCGGTATATTCCTTTCCGTCTCCCACGTTTTTATCGTCACCGCTCGCCGCGAAGGTGAGGTCCACGCGCGACCACGTTTTGGGCTCCACATCGAACGGCGCACTCTTCCACGTGCCATCGATATAGACCATGATCCAGGCGTGGTAAATACCGTCGGGCGAGACGTTGCCCGTGACGATTTTGGTGGGGATGCCGAGTGCTCGCAGCATAGCGGCACCCAGGCTCGCGTAGTCAAAGCAGACGCCCTTCTTGGTCTTGAGCGTCGAGTCGGGGTCGGGGATGTAGCCCGTGGCGTCTTTGAGCTGCGATGCCTTGGCGTCATCGTAGGAGATGTTCTCTACGATCCAGTTGCAAACGTCCTCGATGGCCTCGGCCTGCGTTTTTGCTTTCTTGGCGAGCTTGCGCGCTTGGGCGGTGGAGGCGCTTGCGTCGTCGAAGTCGCAGTAGATGTTGGGGCGGAGGAACGGTTCGAACTCGCTCGAGAGCTCGACGCTCGCTTGGGCGCTGAAAAGCTCCACGTAGTTTTCACCCGAGGTGTTCTGCATGATGCGAAAGCTGTATGGCCCGTCGCCCAGGCTCAGAGGGCACACAATGGGGGTGCCGTCCTGTGGAAGGTCGTAGATCATGGTGGCGTCGCCACAGGCGATCAGAAACTTGAGCCGGCTCGACGCCTGCGCGCTCGCACCCACGTAGCCGGATGCAACGGACGAGGTGTCGATGGCACATGTCCCCGAGGTTTCAGCGGCATTGGCGTCGAAGGTCGCCGTTGCCACGTGCTCGGGCATGCTGAACGCCGTGCCCGATACCTCATCTGAGATGGAGCCGCAGCCTGCAAGGTGGGTCGCGGCAAGGACCAGGGCAGCCGCGGCGAGGGCGACCTTCGTAAGGAAAGGGCTGTCGAAACTCAAGAACTTCATCGGTCTGAGTATAGCCCCTCCAGAGGGCTCATAACTGCAGCGCCAGACCGTTTGGGCGACAATCGGCGCCCGTCGCAACGATTGAATTAAGCGAGACTTAATGGTTCGTGAAAATGGGTTGATTTCGGTGCCGAATATGATGAAAACATCATGCGTATTCACTAATATTTCATTTGTATGATTCTGTCGGATTCTGCCTATTTGTCCTGAATAGGTGGTGAGCTCGAGTGGTCGTGCGGTTGGGGCCGAGCGACCAAAGGAGATACATATGCGCAAGCAAAGTTGGGTCGAGGAGGGCGGCGCGAGCAGGGGCAACGGGTCCTTCGTGCGCCATGCCAAGGTGTTTGGCATCAAGACGATGGCGACGGTCATGACGGCCAGCATGATACTGTCTGGTGTACCTGTCCAGGCTATCGCCGAGGGTATCCAGACGGATGACACATTTGTGGAGTCGAATGTCGAGTCTTCGCAGGGCGATACCGCCGCGACGGCAAATGATGCATCGTCTGGCCAGGCGTCTGACCAAGGCACCACGGAGAACAACTCCGCCGTACAGGACGATGCTGCCGATTCTGGTCAGAACACGCAGACCTCGCAGGCCGTCTCTCAGGACAAGGCGACCACGGCCGACATCGCCCTCGCACTCAACAACGCTTCGATTACCTATCAGGGTCAGGTCATTGCGCAGCCGTCCCAGAAGGTGACGGCTCCCGCGAGCGTCGATTTCAAGTTCTCCGTTACGGCCGATAACGGCTTTAAGCTGAACGAGGCCAAGCTCACGGTCGACGGTGTCGAGACCAAACTCAAGGCGGACGCGAACGGTGAGTACACCGTTCCCGCCGCCGAAGTGGCCAAATCCCCCAAGGTCACGCTCGAGACCGAGCAGGAGAAGCAAGCTGAGACGACCGAGGCCGCCACCCCGATCGAGCAGAACGCCACCGACACGAACGCCGTGGCTGTCCAGGCCGCGACGGATGCCGATTACACCGTCGAGGTCGGCGATAGCATCACGTTGAAGGCGACCGGTGCTTCGAATAGCGGTTGGTGGTCATTCTCGGACTGGAGTATCATCTCGCAAACGACTTCTGGCAACAAAGCGGAGCTAGCCACAAGGGGCGTTGGCCGCGTTACCGCCACCTATACATATCAGGATTCGCGGTGGCAGAACCAGACTAAAACTTTTGTCGTCGACATCATTGACCGTAAAGATGCGACCACTCCGGGTATTGAAGGACCTTCTTCTGTGGTCGTTGATAGTGAGTTCGAGCTGACCGAAACGAAGAATGCTTCCGAATGGGAATGGCATCTCATCGGGGACGGCGACTACACGGCGGCAAGAATAGACTCCGGTGCTGGGACGAAGAAAATCAAACTGACAGCTCTGTATCAGTTTGCGGGAGACGGCAAGGTCGTTACGGTTCAGTGCAAATATAAGGTTCCCGGTACGAACAACACGGTTTATTCGGACACGTTTAACGTCACGATCCGTAAGCGCCAGTGGAAGGTTGCGGACTGGACGTATGTAGATGGGACGTATAAGGCTATTCCGACGATTGTAGATGCCGAGACAAACGAGCCCGTCAAGGAATGGCAGACAGGTTTCCAGGTCACCTACTACATCAATGGTGAAGACAAGGGATGCAACCCCTGGAGCGGTGACTTCTCCGATCCGAACAAGACCTATGAAGTAAAAATCGCTCCCTTTGGCGATCAGGGCTGGAACAGTAAATATTCCGGTGAAGCGAAGACTTTCGACGATCCTGTGCCCGTTAAGGACAGGACTCCTATCGCGTCCGACAGCCCCAGCGATGTCGATTATGATGGCCAGGAGCATAAGTGGGCTCCGACCGTAACGGATAAGAATACGAAAGAGACCCTCGACGATACCGAGTACGACGTTATTTATAAGCGTGACGGCAAGGAGACTGGCGACTTTACGTCGCCCGGCAAGATTACCGTCGAAATCAAGGGCAAGCACCATCACGAGGGTGAGATCAAAAAGACGTACGGGATTTGTGAGAAGCAGATCAAACTTTCCGTCTCCGGTCCCGACACGGTCGAACAGTTCAACACCATCCAGCTGACCCCGACGTTGGAGCCTGCCCAGAAGGGCGGCGGCACGTACACTTGGACGTCGAATAACGAGAATATCCTTACCGTCGACAAGAACGGTAAGGTCACTGGTGTCTCCGAGGGCAAGGCTACCGTTACCGTCATGTGGACGAGCGCGGATGGCAAGACCGTCCTGACTGCCGATCACGATGTGACGGTAACGCACACCACAAGTGGCGAGACGGACGCGATGTTTTTCTATCTCAACGACCCGTCCGGTCAGCTCGACTCCATCAACACGGGAAATTGGCAGAAGCTCGGAAAAGGCAAGATCAACCTGACTGGCTATAACAACTCGAATTTCCCCAAGGACAATGGCGCGACAAAAAAATACGATGCTCAAGCTCGCGTGACCAAGTGGCCCGGCGGCTCGACATCCTCGAAGCTAGACGTCAAGCGCGGGAGCATTGACTGGAATAAGATCGTCAAGATGTACCAATCGGTGATCAAGAGCCAGCTTCCGAACGTCGAAGTCAAGGATTCCGACATCGAGTCCATCGAGCTTCTTCCCTACAAGTTGACGCGCAATGACGACGGCTATCATGTCGACTGTCAGGTCGTCGTCAAGTGCAAGGGCCTCTACACCGTCAAGTACTGGGTCGATGACCCGACCGCCTCGGGCGAGGGCTATCAGCAGGTCGCGGTGACCACGACGGCTCGCGAGGGCGACTCCACCAACATTAGCGACTTCAACCAGAGCTACCCCGAGACCAAGACCGTCAACGGTGTCGAGTACACCTTCTCCGGCTGGTTCCTCGATGCAGCACTGACCAGGTCTGCGTCGCTGCCGTACGTTGTTCGTAACTCGAACCTTAATTTCTATGCGAAGTACGTTGCTGGTCGCATGGTCATGTATGACCTGCAGGGTGGTTCTTGGAAGAGCGGTGCCGGTACAACGTATAAGGTGAATGCCGGCAAGACACATACCGTTCTTACCGAGCCGAAGCGTGAGGGTTACGAGTTCGAAGGTTGGAAGGTTTCCGGCCTGGGTGACCAGATATCGGTCAATTCTGGCGACATGTTCACTATGCCTGACAACAACGTGACCATTACGGCGCAGTGGAAAAAGAAGAGTGCGACCGTCACGGTCAATTACCTGTGGGGTGACAAAGATTCTCACGAGTTGATCGAGAGCGATAAGCTGGCGGGCGATTATTCGTTCGATGACGTTATCGATGTTGCCGATGTTGCCAAGGATTTTGGTGGCTATACCATCAAGCCGAGCAAGAGCACCAAGCGCGTACTCGATGCGGGCGAGAACGTCATCAATATTTACTACTACAAGAATGTGACGTTGACGGCGAAGTCTGCCAGCAAGACGTACAACGGTGAACAGCAGGCGCTTGAGGGGTATACCACAAGCGAGGGTGCGGCGAAGTTTGACGACATCACAGCCAAGGGCTCCGGTACAAATGCCGGTGAGTACAAAGTCGCCTTTAACGAGGGCGCTCAGGGCGCGGTGTCCAAGGACGCTAAATATATAGTGTCCGAGACGGTTTCTGGCAAACTGACGATTACTCCGGTGACTGACAAGGTCACGATTACGGTCAAGGGTCACAAGGGCGGCAAGGAGTACAACGGCGAAGAGCAGACTGTCGAGGGATATGACATCGACGCCTCCACGTCGCCGGCCGGTGTGGTTAAATCTGATGTGAAGTGCAGCGGAACGGCATCTGTCTCCAAAACCGATGCCGGCAAGTACGCCATGGGTCTGAAGGACACCCAGTTCTCGCTTTCCGGTGATGCCGCCAAGAACTACACCAATGTCAAGTTCGAGGTCGTCGACGGCGAGCTCAACATTGCTCGGAAAGACGTGACGCTTAAATCCGACGATCTCTCTAAGGGGTACGACGGCACGGCGCTCACAAACAATGGAGCCGCGCTTAAAACTGAGGAAGGTTTTGTTAAGGGTGAGGGCGCAACCTACGCCTTCTCTGGTTCCCAGACCACGGTGGGTTCCAGCGCCAATGCCTTCACCTATGCGCTAAACAGCAACACCAAGGCCGAGAACTACAACATTACTAAGACCGAGGGCAAGCTTGAGGTTACCGATCGTTCCCAGAAGTACGAGATTACGGTTACCGCCAACTCTGACACTCAGACGTATACCGGCACCGAGCATTCTGTTTCAGGTTTGTCCGGCACCACCTTCACCAACGATAAGGGCGTTACCTACACCGTTGAAGGTCTGAGTGCAAGCGTATCCGGCACCGATGCGGGCGAGTACACCAATAAGGTGTCCGGCACTGCCGTGGTGAAGGATGCCCAGGGCAACGACGTCACTTCTCAGTTCAACGTGAAGACAGTTGACGGTAAGCTTACCATTAACAAGCGCGAAGTGACCATTAAGCCCAAGGATGTCTCCAAGGTCTACGACGGCAACGCTCTTGTCGCAAAGGATTGGGTGGTCGCAGAGGGTTCCTTCGTCGACGGTCAGGGTATTGCCAACCCCAAGTACACGGGCTTCCAGACCGCTCCCGGCACTAGCGAGAGCGGAATCTCCGAGTGGGGTTACAAGGACGGCACCAACTCCAACAACTATGACATCAAGTCAGCGCCAGGTACCCTTAACGTGACTTCTCGCGGTGCGACCCAGACCATCACGGTCGAGGCCAACTCCGCTGATGCCAGCTACGACGGCAACGAGCACTCTGCTAAGGGTCTCAAGACCAATGAGTTCGAGGTCGACGGCAAGAAGTACACCGTCTCTGGCCTTGAAACTTCTAGCCCGGCCAAGACTGACGTCGGTACTTATGCTAACAACATCACCGGCACCGCCAAGGTGACCGATGCCCAGGGCAACGACGTGACGAGCGAGTTCGAGGTCAAGACCAAGAACGGTACGCTCACCATTGCCAAGGCCGATGTGACCATTGCACCCAAGGACGCTTCCAAGCCCTATGACGGCCAGCCGCTCACTGCGACCGACTTCACCGCCACTGGTTTTATCGGCGACGACACGGTGGCCAACGTTGTCTATGGCGGCTCCCAGACCGAGGCCGGCACGAGCGCTAGCTCCATTACGAGCTATGAGGCCGCCAAGGGTACCAACCTCGACAACTACAACATTACTAAGGGGAGCGGCGCCCTCGAGGTGACCGCCTCTCAGAAGGCCGTTGTCGTTAAGGTCAAGGGCAATATCGACACCGAGAAGTACGACGGCACTGAGAAGAACGCCTCTGGCTTCACCGTTACAGACGTGACCGTCGATGGCCAGGAGTCCACGCTCTACGGCGCGGTCGCTGGCACGGACTTTACCTTCAACGGCACCGCTACCGCGGCCCGCACGGATGCTGGCACCACGTACATGGGCCTCACGGCGGATCAGTTCGCTAACGTTAACAAGAACTTCTCCAACGTTACCTTTGAGGTTGTCAAAGACGGTTCTATGACCGTTACCCCGCGAGAGGTCACCCTGACTTCCGCTAACGATGAGAAGCCCTACGACGGCACCGCGCTCACCAACAGCAACGTTACCGTCTCTGGTGACGGCTTTGCGCCGGGCCAGGGGTTCACGGCTCATGTGACCGGTTCCCAGACCAACGCCGGTTCGAGCGACAACACCTTTACCTACGAACTTACCGAGGGAACGAACGCTGACAACTATCAGATAACGACCTCCAACGGAACTCTGACCGTTAAGCCCATCAGCGATCCGATCACGGTGACCATTGTTGGTAAGACCGCGACCGGTACCTACAACGGCAAAGAGTACAAGGCCGAGGGCTACACTTTTAACTCCACTAACGACCTCTTCACCAAGGACAAGGTGACCTTCTCCGGTACCGCAGAGGCCGCTCGCACCGATGCTGGTAAGACCGTCATGGGGCTTACCGCCGCGCAGTTTACCAACGATGACGCTACGAACTTCACCAATGTCACCTTTGTCGTGACTGACGGCTACGTTGGCATTTCAAAGGCTGAGGTGACCTTGAAGTCCGACAATCTCACCAAGTCCTACGACGGAACGGCGCTTGTCAACGGCGAGACTGCGCTTGCGACCGAGTCCGGCTTCGCCGAGGGCGAGGGCGCGACCTATAAGTTCACCGGCTCCCAGATCGTTGTCGGCTCGAGCTCCAACGCCTTTAGCTACACGCTGAACGACAACACCAAGGTTGATAACTACAACATCACCACCATCCCTGGCACGTTGACCGTCACCAACCGTGACGCCAAGTACCAGATCACGGTCAAGGCAAACTCTGGCAAGGCTACCTATGACGGCAAGCAGCACTCCGCCACTGGTATCGAGAGCACCGAGTTCACGTTCGACGGCAACAAGTACACGGTTTCCGGCCTCACCACCGAGGACCCGACTCAGACCAACGCTGGCACCTACTCCAACAACATCACCGGCACCGCCGTGGTGAAGGATGCCAAGGGTAATGACGTGTCGAGCGAGTTCGAGGTCACGACTGAGAACGGCTCTCTCGTCATCAATAAAGCCACCGTCACCATGAAGTCTGCCTCTGATAAGTGGACCTACGATGGCAACGAGCACACCAAACAAGAGATGGAGCGTGTGACCGGCTTTGCCGAGGGCGAGGGCGCAACCTTTACCTACACCGGTGCCATCACCAACGTTGGCGAGGCGAAGAACACCTATACCTACACGCTTAACGCCAATACGAGCGTAGACAACTACATTTTCTCTGAGCCTGAGTACGGCACCCTGACGGTGAACCCGGTTACCGATAAGGTCACCGTCACCATCAAGGGCAAGCAGGACACTAAGACCTACAACGGCTCCACGCAGTTCGTGACTGGCTATGACTTCTCTGCCGATAACGGCCTTTACGCTCAAAGCAACCTTAAGTTCACGGGCGATGCGACTGCTAAGGGTATCGCTGTTGGCAGCTACAATATGAACCTTGCCAAGGAGCAGTTCTCCAACACCAATGAGAACTTCTCCAACGTCGAGTTCGTGGTTGAGGACGGCTGGCTCAAGATTGAGGGTGGCGAAATCGACCAGGGTGGTGTTGTGTGGGACACTCACGATAACCAGAAGGTCTACGACGGCACGCCGCTTGCCGCCTGCGCCGTGACCGCGACCGATAAGCATGGCAATGCCCTGAATGTCGAATACAGCATTGATGGCAAAACATGGACGAGCGATCCGTCCCAGATCACGATTACCCACTTTGGTTACCAGGCCGTGCAGCTGCGCGCCACTGGCTCCAACTATGCAGAGGGCCAGTACGCCACCAGCTTCGAGGGCATCGCGATCACCAAGCGTCTTGTGACGCTGACTTCCGAGGGCGGCAACAAGCCGTATGACGGAACTCCGCTTACCAACGGCACCGTCACCGCAACCGCCAAGGGTGAAGGTGTTGGCTTTATCGACGGCGAGGGCGTTTCCTTTAACGTTACTGGTTCCCAGACCGAGAAGGGCGAAAGCGATAACACCTTCGACTATACCTTCAACGAAGGTACCAGCGAGGCCGACTACTGGGTTACCACCAAGTGCGGCAAACTCATTGTGACCGCTGACGAGAACGAGGTCGTCGTCACTATTGCCGAGAACAGCGGCAACGTTGAGTACGATGGCACCGAGAAGTCTGTCTCTGGCTATGAATTCTCGGCATCTAATGAGTTGTACAAGAAATCCGACTTCACCTTTAGCGGCAACGACACTGTCAAGGGTACAAACGTCGGCACCTACGACATGGAGCTCAAGCCTAGCGACTTCAGCAACAACAACCAGAACTTCTCCAAGGTTACGTTCGAGGTTGTCGATGGCCAGCTGAACATCACGCCCAAGGATATCAAGACTGGCGTGAACATGACAGTGGAGGCTCCTGCGAACGTCACGTACAACGGCCAGCCTCAGCAGGAGGAGCCCGTCGTTAAGGACGGGGATAAGACTCTGGCGAAGAACGTTGACTACACGCTTTCTTACAGTAAGGACGCTACTAACGTCGGCACCGTTACCGTTACCGTTACCGGTAAGGGCAATTACTCCGGCAGCGCCGACGTGAAATACCAGATTCTCAAGCGCTCTGTGGTTCTCGAAAGTGCGACAGACTCCAAGCCTTACGACGGCACCGCTCTTACCAGGCCTAATGTCACCGTGGAAGGCGACGGCTTTGTCGACGGCGAAGTCACCAACGTTCGCGCTACCGGCTCCGTGACCACGGTTGCCGAGGGCGAGGTTACCAACACCATTGATTACGACACCAACGCCAACTTCAAGAAGGGTAACTACAGCATCACCAAGAAGGAGGGCAAGCTCTCCATCACTTCACTCTCTGCAGAGGACGGCCTTACCATCAAGCCCAAGAACGCCGAGTACACCTACGATGCCGACTCGCATACTGCCGGCAAGGCCTCGGCGAGTGCCTCTGTCAACGGCATCAAGGTGAATCTCGAGTACCGCGTCAAGGGCAGCGCCGACAGCGAATGGCGCGCCGATCCGTCACAGATCACGGCGATTAACGCCGGTACGTTGACGGTCGAGGTTCGTGCTTCTGCCGATAACTACAGTGGATACCAGTACGCTGAGCAGACGCTCACCATCAACAAGCGCGATGTCGAGCTGACCTCTGCCAGCGCTTCTAAGGTCTACGACGGCACGGCGCTCACCAAAGACTGGGTCGACATGGGTCCCAACCGCAAGGGTACCGGCTTTATCGGGACCGATCTTGCCGGCGACGGCCAGGTCCACGCGACCGGCTCCCAGACCGAGGTCGGCAGCTCCGACAACACCATTTCTTACCAGCTCAAGAAAGGTAAAGAGAACAACTACAACATCATGGACAACAAGCTCGGCACCCTTGAGGTGACGGCACAGTCCATCGTGCCCGATCCGGAGAACCCGGATAGCTACAAGGGCAACACCATCAGCGACCCGTCCGACCACGTCTACGACGGCAAGGCACACAAGTGGACCCCGACGGTCAGGGATGCCGAGGGCAACGAACTCACCGAGGGCACCGACTACACGGTCTCCTACGACACCGATGACTTCACAAACGCGAAGACCATCAAGGTGACCATCGCCGGCGCCGGCAACTATACCGGTACCGTCACCAAGAAATACAAGATCACGCCTGCCCCGCTCACGGTGAACGCCAAGAGCGGCAGCAAGGTCTACGACGGCACGCCGCTCATCGCGGGTGGCACCATCGAGGGTCTCGTGGACGGCGAGACTGCGACCGCCCAGACCGAGGGCTCCCAGACCGAGGTCGGCAGCTCCGACAACAAGGTCGCGGGTATCGAGTGGGGTACCGCCGATGAGGGCAACTACAGGGTTGTCACCAAGAACGACGGCACCCTGACGGTTACCGCCAAGAGCATCGTCCCCGACCCAGGCGACGAGAACAACAAGATGACCGTGGGCACGCTCGGGGACCTCGTCTACAACGGTAAGGGCCAGGAGCAGAAGCCCGAGGTCAGGGACGGCGAGAAGGCGCTCGCCGAGGGCACCGACTACACGGTCTCCTTCTCCGAGGACACCAAGAACGTCGGCACCGTGACCGTTACCGTCACCGGCAAGGGCAACTACGCTGGCACCGTCGAGCGCACCTATAGGATCACGCCCGCGACGCTTACCGTGAACACGCCCAGCGACTCCAAGGTCTACGACGGCAAGGCGCTCAGGGCCGAGGGCTCCATTACGGGCTTCGTCAACGGCGAGGCCGCTGACTTTAGGACGACGGGTTCCCAGACCAAGGTCGGCTCCAGCACCAACACCTATAGCATCGACTGGGCCGCGAAGGAGAGCACCGCCAAGAAGTCCAACTACACTGTCTCCGAGAACCTCGGCACGCTCACCGTCACCGAGACCGCCGACGAGATCGTGGCGACCCCCGGCAGCTACAAGGGCGTCTATGATGGGCAGGCGCATGGCGTCGACGTGACTGTTACCGGCCTGCCCGAGGGCTATTCGGTCAAGGCCGCCACCTCAAGTGCCACGGTAACCGACGTGAACGAGGGCAAGCCTGTCGCCGCTAAGGTCGATGACCTCGTGATCGTCAACGCCCAGGGCGAGGATGTCACAAACAACCTCAAGATCACCAAGGGCAAGGGCTCCATCGAGATTACCCCCGCTACCCTGACCGTGACTACGCCGAGCGCGAGCAAGGCGTATGACGGCACAGCGCTGACCGCCGAGGGCAAGGTTTCCGGCTTCGTCAACGGCGAGACCGCGGCCTTCACCACGACGGGCTCCCAGACCAAGGTCGGCAAGAGTTCCAACGGCTACACGCTCGATTGGAACGACACCGCCAAGAAGTCCAACTACAAGGTCGAGGAGAGCCTGGGTACCCTGAAGGTCACTAAGAACATGACCGCGGTCATGGTGATCCCGCAGGGCGGTACCAAGACCTACGATGGCGAGGCGCTCAAGAGCGCTGGCGTGACCACCTATGGCCTGCCCTCCGGATATACGCTCGAGGCCAAGACCAAGGGCTCCGTCACCAACGTTGGGAGCGCTATCGCCGAGGTCGGCACCTACTCCATCAAGGACGCCAAGGGTGACGATGTGACCGACCAGTTTGGCAACGTCTTTACTGGCGAGGCGGCCCTCGAGGTCACCAAGCGTCCCGTGACCGTTACCTCCGCCACCGCGAACAAGACCTACGACGGCACCGCGCTCACCAAGCACGAGGCCACCGTGACCGCCGGCTCGCTCGTCAAGGGTGAGAGCTTCACCTACGACTTCACCGGCGAGCAGACCACCGTGGGCAGTACTTCCAACGCTTACACCGTCAACGCCGGTAAGGGCACGAGCCTGGACAACTACAAGATCACCAAGAATGACGGCACGCTCACCGTCACTGCCAAGAGCATCATCCCCAACCCGGACGACGAGGACAACATCATGTCCGTCGACGCACCCGAGGACGTCAAGTACGACGGCCAGGCCCACAAGTGGACGCCTACCGTCAAGGACGGCGATAAGACACTTGCCGAGGGCACCGACTACACCGTTGCCTACAGCAAGGACGACTTCACCAACGTTACGGGCATCATCACCGTGACCATTACCGGCACCGGCAACTACGCCGGCACCGTCGAGCGCACCTACGAGATCACCAAGCGCTCCGTCAAGCTGACCGGCGTCAAGAACGCCAGCAAGGTCTACGACGGCACGCCGCTCGAGGCGAAGGATGTCACCGTGAGCGGCGACGGCTTTGTCGAGGGCGAGGTCTCCGGTATCAAGGCAATCGGTTCTGTGACCAACGTCACGGCCGCGCCCGTTGACAACCCAATCACCTTCACCAAGGGCGACGGCTTCAAGGCGAGCAACTACAGCATTGCGACTGACCCGGGTACCCTCGAGATCACGACCCGCTCCATCGACGACGCCGACTACGGCATGAGCGTCGATTCGCCTAAGGACGTCGAGTACGACGGCCATGCCCATAAGTGGACGCCTATCGTCAAGGACGGCGACAAGATGCTCGTTGAGGGCGTGGACTACACCGTCACCTATGACAAGGACGACTTCATCAACGTGACCGGCACCATCACGGTGACTATTACCGGCACTGGCAACTACTCCGGTACCGTCACGCGCACCTACCAGGTCACGCCTGCCAAGCTCACGGTCGAGACCGAGGGCGCGAGCAAGGTCTATGACGGCGAGTCGCTGACGCACGACGCCGCAACCATCAAGGGGCTGAAGAACGGCGAGACTGCGGCTGTCCACGCCACAGGCACCCAGACCGAGGTTGGCGAGAGCGACAACGGCTACGAGCTCACCTGGGACGGTTCCGCCGACGAGGGCAACTACACCATCGCGGGTGCCACGCTCGGCAAGCTCGTCGTGACAGAGTCTGCGGACGAGATTGTGGTCTCCCCGAAGAACGTCGAGACCACCTATGACGGCAACGCGCATGGCACCACCGTCCAGGTCACCGGCCTGCCCAAGGGCTATACCGTCAAGAAGGCCGAGTCCAAGGCCACGGCGACCAATGTTGCCGACGGCGAGGTCAAGGCCACGGTCGACGAGCTCGTTATTGTGAACGCACAGGGCAAGGACGTTACGTCCAAGCTCAACATCAAGCGCGGCACCGCGACGATCAAGATCAATCCCGCCCCGCTGACGGTTACGACCGACGGCGGCGAGAAGGAGTACGACGGCACGGCACTGACCGCCAACGGCATCAAGGTCGAGGGCCTCAAGGGCAAGGACTCCGTCTCTGCCAAGACCACCGGCAGCCGCACCAAGGTCGGCTCCTCTAACAACACCTACGAGATCAACTGGAAGGACACCAAGAAATCCAACTACAAGGTGACCGATGTCCTCGGTACGCTCAAGGTCACGCCGTCTACCAAGGCCGTGACGCTTACGAGCGGCTCTGCATCGCATGCCTACAGCGGCCATGCCCTGACGAGCGATGAGATTAAGGCCGAGGGCCTGCCCGAGGGCTTTACGGTCAAGGCCAAGATGGAGGGTACTCAGACCGACGCCGGCTCTTCCGAGAACACGGTCAAGAGCTACAAGATCCTCGACGCCAAGGGCGATGACGTGACCGACATGTTCGGGAATGTCACCGTCAAGACTGGCACGCTCACGGTTAGCCCGAAGAAGATCACGGTCGAGACCGAGGGCGCCACCAAGGTATACGACGGCGAGGAGCTCACGAACAAGAACGGTGCCATTCACGGCCTGGTCTCTGGCGAGCACGCCGATGTCGTGACCAACGGCACGCAGACCAACGTCGGCTCCAGCGACAACGGCTACACCATCGCCTGGGGTGCCGCCAAGGAAGGCAACTACACGATTGCTTCCGATACGCTCGGCAAGCTCATCGTCACGCCTCAGTCCGTGAACCCGAACGACCCGTCGTACCACAAGCTCCAGGTGAGCAATCCTGCGGACCTGACCTATGACGGCCAGACCCATAAGTGGGCTCCCGAGGTAAAGGACTACACCGGTACCGAGCTCAAGGAGGGTGTGGACTACACGCTCACCTACGACACCGATGACTTTATCAACGCCGGTTCTATTACGGTGACGGTTGTCGGCAAGGGCAACTACACCGGCACGGTCTCGAGGACCTACCGCATTAAGCCGGCACCGGTCTTCATCAAGACCGAGAGCGCCGCGCGCGTCTACAACGGCAAGGCCCTGACGGCTGGCGGTGCTATCACCGGCCTCGTCAACGGCGAGACGGTCGACTTCCGTGTTACCGGCAGCCAGACCAAGGTCGGCCATTCGGCGAACACCTATAAGCTCGCTTGGACCGGCACGGCCCGTGAGGCGAACTACACCGTTGACTCCATCGAGACCGGCACGCTGACGGTGACTGAGTCCGAGGACACCGTGGTGGTCACCACGACGGGTGGCATCTTTACCTACGATGGCAATGCGCACGGCGCGACGGTTGTCGTGTCGCAGCTGCCCGAGGGCTACACCGTTGACGGCACGCCCAGCTCGGACGCAACCGCTACGGATGCGAACGGCGAGGGCGTCAAGGCTACGGTGGACCACCTGGTGATCCGTAACGCCGAGGGCGAGGACGTGACGTCCAAGCTCAACATCAAGAAGATTGACGGAACCATCAAGGTTCTGCCTGCCGAGCTGACGGTTACGACCGACTCCGCCACCAAGGTGTACGACGGCACGGCGCTGACTGCCGGCGCCGCCGAGCTCGACCTGATGGGCGATGAGGAGGCAACGCTTGAGGCTATCGGCAAGCAGACCCAGGTGGGCTCCTCCAGCAACGGTTACAAGCTGACGTTCGACAAGACGGCCAAGGCCAAGAACTACAAGGTTGTCTCCGAGAACCTCGGCACGCTTACCGTGACCAAGCAGTCTATCGTTCCGTCCGAACCCGGTACGCCGAGCGATAACTACAAGGGCGTTACGGTCGATGATCCCAAGGATGCCGTCTACGATGGCGTCGAGCATAAGTGGACGCCCGTTGTGAAGGACGCCGAAGGCAAGACACTCGTTGAGGGTGCTGACTACATGGTCTCCTACGACACCGATGACTTTATCGATGTCGCGACGATCAACGTGACCATCACCGGCAAGGGTAACTACGCCGGAACGATTGCCAAGAGCTATCGCATCACCAAGGCCCCGCTGCATGTTGTGACGGGCAGCGCTACCAAGGTCTACGACGGCCAGGCGCTTACAAGCGCAACGGTCACGATCGACGGCCTGGCTAAGCGCGATCGCATTGGCATCGCCGTCACTGGCAAGCAGACTAACGTCGGTAGTTCGCAGAACACCTACACCATCGACTGGATGCAGACGAGCGCGGATAACTACGAGCTGACCGATGAGCTCGGTACGCTGACGGTTGCCGCCGCGCCTGCAAGGCCGACCACCCCGACCACTCCGACCACCCCGTCGACGCCCGCCAACCCGACGACGCCGTCGACGCCCGCGGTTCCCAACCTGACGCCTAACAGCTCGGACAGTGGCTCCACCACGACGACCACGGCGCCCAAGGGCGACGACTCCTCGGCCAGCAACGATCGGGAGCAGAAGGAAGAGAAGATTTTCGACGCCAAGAACCCGCTGGGTAAGTTCGACGGCAAGAAGGACACCTGCTGGGTCCACTGGTACATGATCATCTGCGCAGTCGCAACTGCGGCATACGGCCTGTTTGTTGGCCTGCGTCGCGACAAGCACGGCCGTCGCCTGCAAAACGACCTGGATAAGGTCCTTGGTAACGACGACGAGACTCAGGAATAAAGGGAGGTTAGAGCCATGAAGAAGAGCAACTATCTGGTCCTTGCCGTTTCGGCTTTGGTTTCGATCTTCCTGCTGTACCTGTGGTACTCGCTGGGATTCAACAAGATCGACAGTCCGCTCGACTTGGTGATTTCCATCGTTTGGTGGGTGCTGATCGCCGTGTTGGTTGTTTGGATCAACAAGCTCGAGAAGACGCGCCAGCAGCGCATCAGGACGATGTATCTGGCGCCCACGGTTCTGTACAACAGCGAGACAGGCGTTCGTAGGCTGCAGGCG
Organism: Collinsella sp. HCP28S3_E12; assembly: GCF_052065595.1. Classification (NCBI taxonomy): domain Bacteria; kingdom Bacillati; phylum Actinomycetota; class Coriobacteriia; order Coriobacteriales; family Coriobacteriaceae; genus Collinsella; species Collinsella sp. HCP28S3_E12. The sequence goes on along the minus strand of NZ_JBQHTS010000004.1, from coordinate 96,856 downwards.
GGCGTAAGCACCGTCGAGGCCATGCGCGAGATTCTGGAGGGTCTGGAGTACGGCTTTGATACCCAGGATCTTCCCAACCGCGACGAAGTCGATTTTGCCTACGTGGTTAAGACCGACGAGTACAAGCCTGCTCAGGACAAGGACTCCGAGCCCACTTGGAAAGGCTCGGTTGTAAAGATCGATCGCGCGGGCGAGAACACCGAGACCGCGTTCGACGGAATCCAGCAACTTTCTGCCGCCCTGGCGTAGATGGGGTATGGGGGCGAACCTGCGAGAGCGGGTTCGCCCTTTTTGTTGCCGTTAGGGTCAATAGGATGCTTGACCTGCGAGAATACGGCAGAAAAAAATTCTCAAATAATTGTTGACTCCCATCTTGCAACTAGGCTAATATATCCCTTGCGCGATGGACCTGTAGCTCAGTTGGTTAGAGCGTCCGGCTGATAACCGGGAGGTCACAAGTTCGAATCTTGTCAGGTCCACCACTTTCTTTCGCAATAAACACCCCAGCGAGAGCCGAGTCGCCGCTGGGGTGTTTATTACTGTATCCGTGGGGGTTTAGCTCAGCTGGGAGAGCGCGGGCTTTGCAAGCCTGAGGTCAGGGGTTCGATCCCCCTAACCTCCACCATGATGGACCTGTAGCTCAGTTGGTTAGAGCGTCCGGCTGATAACCGGGAGGTCACAAGTTCGAATCTTGTCAGGTCCACCATCAAAACGTTAAGAGCCCTGGGGCATTGCCTCGGGGCTTTTTTCTTACCCGTTGGAGCAGTTAATTTGGGACGGGGCTTTTTTGGCTACCCTGTTCTGCGCAGCCTCAGTTTCTAGACCTGCCGCTGGGTAGCTAAAAAAGCCCCGTCCCAAATTAACTACTTTGATTTTGTGTGCTGGGCGAAAGTTTGGGTAGTATAGCTATTCAATGCGGCGGAGCTGCCGCGCATGCCAATAACAACGTACCGGAGGTGTTCCATGGTTCGTGTCGACATAGAGACCATCGTCATGGCCGCCGGTCCCGTGCCATCGCTGATCGTCTTGCGCGAGCGTTGCCGTAAGTCGGATTCGTCCGCGCCGCTGCGCTCTCTTTCCATCCAGACCGGTTCCTACGAGGCAGCGGCCATCAGCCGCGGTATCGATACCGGCCGCACCGATCGCCCCATCACCCACGATCTTTTGCTCGATACCATCGAAGTGGTGGGAGCGAAGATCGAGCGTATCGAGATCGTGCGCGCCGAGCCGCCGGTGTTCTACGCGACGGTCGTCGTGCACACCGATAGGGGCGAGCGTATGCTTGACGCACGACCGAGCGACGCTATCGCCCTTGCCGTGCGCAGCAATGCCCCCATGTTTGTGGAGGACGACATCATGAATCGCTTGGGCACCGTCTCTCCGCTTGCCGACGAGGTTGACGACGAGAGTGAGTTCGAGAAGTTTGACGAGTTTGTCCACACGCTCTCGCCCGATGATTTCTAAATGTCGGTTGAGCACGATGCACGGCGAGCGCTGATGGGTACCAGTGTGTCGACCGAAGCAGCCGCTATCGCGCGTGAAGCCCATATGCGCGCCGAGGCATTTGAGGCCGCGCGCATTGCGTATGTGACGCAGGCTCGCACCCTTCGCGAGCGCCGTGACTCCTATATCAAGATGGTTGTTGTCTCCGCGCTTGCCGCGGTAATCTTGTCGCGGCTTCGTGGTACAGTTGGTGCGCTTGGGTTTTCGATTTCGACGGGCCTGGTGATCTGGGGCGTGGTCGATGCGGTAATGCTGACCAACCAGATCAAGGTGCTCGACAAGCGCGCGGCGGATATGGTTCGCGCCCGTGACGCTGCCGCCAGAATCGCGGCCGAGGCACAGGAGTTATAACGACGCCGAATGCGATGGGAAGGTCAAAAGATGGCACAGGATATGCAGGACGCCGGTAACGTCTCCGCCGAGCTCGACGCCATGGTGTGCGATCTGATCGGTGCGTTTTTGGATGACCTTGCCGCCGGTGAAAACCCGGGCGTTGTCGTGGCGATCGAGGATGCCGCCTCCAACCGCTATCTTGCGGCTCTCGACGAGGACGGTGAGGAGGCATGCCTGGAGGCTGCCACCAACTTTATCTCCGAGCACAAGATGGGTCTCAAGGACGAAGGCCTGGGCCGCATCGCCCGCTATGCCATCGGCTACACCGGCTGTGTGGAGATCGAGGGCGGATATCACGACGCTTTGCTCGTTAGCTTCTTCGAGACCACGCTCGAGAGCGGTTTTTCGGCATATGTGCTGTACGAGGGCATGGGCGCCGGCGATGGTTTTATGTGGAGCGACCCTGAACCTGCAGGTGAGGAAACCCCTCTCATCTAGAATCGCTAAAATAAACGAGTTTTTCGGTAAAAGGCTCAATATTCCCGCCGAGCGTTGTGTTGCTGGACGGGTCGCATACGCGTGCCGTTTGTATATAGATAGAAGATAGGGGAACTACATGCGCGTAGACAATCTGAGGAACATCGCCATTATCGCCCACGTCGACCACGGTAAGACGACGATGGTCGATAAGCTCCTGCGTGCCACGGACGCCTTCCGTGCCAACCAGCAGGTCGAGGATCGCGTCCTGGACTCCAACGACCAGGAGCGCGAGCGCGGCATCACGATTCTCGCCAAGAACATCTCTATCGAGTACAAGGACGTTAAGATCAACGTCATCGACACCCCGGGCCACGCCGACTTTGGCGGTGAGGTCGAGCGCGTGCTGCGCATGGCCGACGGCGCCCTGCTGCTGGTCGACGCCTTTGAGGGCCCCATGCCCCAGACCCGCTTTGTCCTACGTCACGCCATCGACACCGGCCTTAAGATCATGATCGTCATCAACAAGATCGACCGTCCGGGCGCCAACCCCGAGAAGGCCTATAACGACTGTCTGGACCTTATGGCCGACCTGGGCGCCACCGACGACCAGCTCGAGTTTGCCATGGAGCACGTGGTCTATGCCAGCGCCATGAATGGCTTTGCCCGCCTTGACCCCAACGACGGCAACATGGACATGTACCCGCTGCTCGACATGATCATCGACGACATGCCCGCGCCCGAGGTTGACGAGACCGCGCCGCTCGCTATGCAGTGCGTGACCATCGACCACTCCAACTTTGTCGGCCGCATCGGCATTGGCCGCGTGTACTCCGGCACCATTCGCCAGGGCGATCAGATCCTGGTCGTCAAGAACGACGGTTCCAGCGCCACCGCTACCGTCAAGCAGCTCTTTACCTTCGACTACCTGGGCCGCACCGAGTGCCAGGAAGTCGGCGCCGGCGACATTGCCGCCGTCGTGGGTATCGAGCGCACCGACATCGGCGATGTCTACACCGATCCCGAGAACCCCGTCGAACTCGAGCCTATCGAGATCGATCCGCCGACCCTGTCCATCGTCTTTGAGGCCTCGACCTCTCCGCTCGTCGGCCGCGATGGCGACATTGTGGGCGCTCGTCAGCTCAAGGAGCGCCTGTTCAATGAGGCCGAGAACAATGTGACCATGAAGATTGAGGAGCTCGAGGACAAGAGCGGCGTCGAGGTCTCGGGCCGCGGCATTCTGCACCTGTCCGTCCTGATGGAGTCCATGCGTCGCGAGGGCTTTGAGTTCCAGGTCGGCCGTCCCCGCGTTCTGTTTAAGAAGGATGAGAACGGCAACAAGATGGAGCCCGTCGAGCAGGCTGTCGTCGAGTGCCCGGACGAGTACTCGGGCAAGGTCGTCGAGGTCTTTGGCACCTCTGGCGGCATTATGACCAGCATGGACACCTCGGGCATCGTGACGCACCTTGAGTTTAAGATCCCGACCCGCGGCATCATGGGCCTTAAGAACCGCATCATGAACGTCACTCACGGCGAGGGCGTGTTCTATCACACCTTCCTGGAGTACGGTCCTTACGCCGGCGAGATCGGCAACCGTCAGAACGGCGCCATGATCTCCATGACCACCGAGAAGGCCGTTGCCTACGCTCTGGGCACGCTGCAGGAGCGCGGCCAGCTGTTTGTTGAGCCGGGTGTCGAGTGCTACGAGGGCATGATCGTGGGTGAGCGCAGCAAGGCCGGCGACATGGTCGTCAACATCGCCCGTACCAAGAACCTGGGCAACCAGCGTTCCTCGACCTCCGATATCTCCGTGCAGCTGGTGCCGCCTCGCACCTTCTCGCTGGAGGAGGCACTGGAGTACATCGCCGATGACGAACTGGTGGAGATCACCCCCAAGAACATCCGTCTGCGCAAGCGTCTGCTCAACGCCACCGATCGCAAGAAGGCTGCCGTTCGCGCCGGTCAGGTCAACAAATAAGCGCTGAGCTCTGTAGCATTCACAAGAAAGGGCGTCGGCCATCGCGGCCGGCGCCCTTTTTGTACGACCACAAAGAGGAAGGACACCTTTGCGGTGGTTGGCGGTTAGGCGGAGGGAAGGCCCGGGGTGTTGGGGGCTTGTTGCGGCTTGACGTGGGCGTTGCGCCAGATGATCTGAATGAGATAGCCCAGCATAAAGACGAAGGCCACGCCGCTGATAAAGTTGCCCATAAGGGGAAGTGCCGTAAGGGCGCCGGCGATGGCGCCGCCCACGGCGGCCATGGCGTAGCGGTTCTGGCTGTGCCCGACCATGCGTGCGACCGCGGTGCCCGCAAAGGCCGCCGAGACCAGGGCGATGCCGATGACGCCGCACATCAGGGCTCCGGCGAGCGACAGGCCGGCAATAGAGATGATGAGCAGCAAGATGGCGGGAACGGCGGCTACCGTGCCCAAAAGACCGCTCACCCACAGCGGGGCGGGGTGCTGGTGAAGCATGCCGGCCGCGCTGGCTGTTGCACGCGGAAAGACGAGCTCAAGGAGAATCGCGACAAAGCAGGTGGAAAGAGCTGCGGCAACGATGCCGCCGATGACGTCGTTGATGGTGGAGGTATTCTCGTTCTCGGTGCGGTCGATCTTGAGGGCTCCCACTTTGGCGCCGTCGGCGCGTTCGGGGTCCTGTGAGACATGAGCGTTTACGGTGCCGGTGATGTTGGCGTTTTTGCCGAGCACCAGCTTGTCGGCCCAGACCTCAACATCGCCATCGACAGTGCCGTCGATGGTTACCGTACTGCCCGCGAGCACTGCCGACTTGGCGGAGCCGCGCAGGGCAACCGTCTCACCTGCGGCATAGAAGCAATTGGCGGTACTGCCGGAGTTAAGTACGACGTGCTGAGCGGCAACTGTCACGCTTCCATCAATGGTGGTCTTGGCGATATCGATGGTGCGCGCCGCCAGGCGAACGGCGCCGCCTACGGTGCAGTCGCGAATCGACAGGCTTTCGCCGGCGGCGATGATATCGCGGTCGATGGACGCGTCGTCCAGGCTAAGGCTTTGACCGGCCCAGTACAGATCGCCCCCGACGCCGGATGGACTGGAATCCCCGTCGGACACGAAAACATTGCCCGCGGTGTCGGTGCCGGCGAATGCCATGGAAGGCAGCGCGGTAAACGCCAGCGCGATAAGCGCGAAGGCCATAATGAGGTGTCCGCGCACGCTGTGATGTTGCGCCGCCGCGGGTTGGTTGTGAGGCATGGTGAATCCTTTGCTTGGTGATTTGCATACGCCCAATATGGTACCCATTGCGCCTTCGCTCTAAAAGAAACTCGCGGTTGCAGTATTCTGCATGGGCAATTGCCTACGTAGGGTGTCGTGGGATATCGGGTCTGCGGCCGGTTGTAGACAGGCTGTCACCTTGCGATGGGCCGGGCCGTGCTATCTATTTTTTACGATGTAGGAAACGCGCGATATCGTCCTCGGTGGGGCTTTTGATGTCAAAGCGCAGCGAGAGCCAGCGCAGGCCCATAGTCACTGCGACGCAAACGACCAGCGCGACGACATTGCTGACCAAGCCGCTCATGACAAGGCAAACATAGCTTGCCGATCCAGCGATAGCCGCGATGGCATAGAAGTTGGTGCGCTGGAAAATACCCGGCACCACGCCCATAAAACCATCGCGCAGCATGCCGCCGCCTACCGCGGTAAAAAAGCCCATCATGATGCACACGACCGGTGCAAATCCGTACACGAGCGCCTTATCTGCGCCGGTTGCCGCATAAATACCCACCGAGATGATGTCGAGCAGGGGGATGAGCTTGTCGGGCTTGTCGACGATGGCAGGGAAGATGTAGATGATGGCCGCCGTGGCGATAGACAGCGGAAGCGCCATGGGCTGGTTAAGGATGTAGACGTTGCCCACCTGGAGCGTCATATCGCGCAAAAGGCCGCCGCCCAGACCGCAGACCACGGCGAGCGCGACGGCGCCCACCAGATCGAGTTTGTGCTCGCGCGCAACCAGTACACCCGAAATCGACGCCGCGACGACAGCGAACATCTCGAGCCAAAACGGGATGGCAACCATGGCATCCGAGGCGTGTGCGGTAACGATTACAGTGGCGATGACAGGCAAGGTGGGTTCCTTTGGGTAGTTGGATTGGAAAATGCCCGTACATAGTACATGGTTGTGGGGGGTCGTGACCCCATTGCTCGGTAAACGGTCGGAACTGGGCGCGGTCACAGGTTCCAAACATGTACATCAGCATCCAAAAACGACATTTTTTGACATCTTTGGAGGGTGATGTACATGTTTGGAGATCTGGGTTGGTGTTGAACGCCCTGTCGGGTTCGAACCCCTCCTCCGCCGCCGTATTTGTCTGTAAGGGAATCAAAACAAAAAAGCTCCCTTTGTTGGGAGCTTTCTCAACCAAAATGGCGGAGGAGGAGGGATTCGAACCCTCGTGACCTTATACAGGCCAAACGGTTTTCGAGACCGCCGCATTCAACCACTCTGCCACCCCTCCGCGTGGGGTAAAAACAAAGCAGGCACAAAGGCCTGCTTTGGAATTAACTGGCGGAGAGTCAGGGATTTGAACCCTGGAGACGCTTTTGACGCCTACACGATTTCCAATCGTGCTCCTTCGGCCACTCGGACAACTCTCCGTTAAATGCGGGATTCATTGTACATGAAGTTTGGGGTTTGGCAAATAAAAATCTTCGGATAGCAAAAATTGCCTCCGTCTTGGCCTTGGTGCCCGGCGGGGCCTGGATGAATCGACTCTCGCGGCCGTCTACACCGCGGTTGCGGGGCGAGCGGGCGTTTTGCGCCCACGGCCGGCTTAAAAGTGGGACAAAGGTCGAGATAGCTGGGACAAATACACGAGATCGACCTGGCGTTAAAACGAGAAGTGCGCACCCGTATTCTAAATGGCAGCTGCAGTGGCAAAGGTTTAAGCCTTTGCAAATATCGGTTGATTCAAATCATATTTAGGGAGGATATGGTGAAAATCGATATCCAAGGAGCGATGAAGCGCTTCTCGGGCGCAATCATCAAGCCGGTCATGTTTCTCGCTGTTGCCGGCATCCTGCTCGCCTTCAGCGTCATTCTCAAAATGGACGGTATGCCCGCCCCGCTCAACGTTCTCGGTCAGCTTCTGTACAATTGCGTCAACTCGGGCGTCGTGGGAAACCTCGGTCTGATCTTTTGCATCGGCCTCACGTGCGCCTTGGCCAATAAGAAGAAGGGCGATGCGGCCGTGATTGCGGCGTCGACGTTCCTGATTTTCCTGTTTGCCAACAATTTCTGGCTCACCCAGAACAACATGCTGGTGGATGCCACCAACGGCCTCTATGGTACCGGCCAAGGCATGGTCCTTGGCGTGCAGGTGGTCGATATGGGCGTGTTTATCGGCATTATTCTGGGCTGCATCAACGGCTGGGCGTTCAACAAGTTCTGCGATGTCAAATTCCCCGAGGTCATCAGCACCTATGGCGGCACCCGCTTTGTCTTTCTCATCACGCTCGTGATTGCGATCGTGCTCGGCGTTGCGATGTGCTATGTGTGGCCGGTCGTCAATGGCTGGATCAACAGCCTGCAGAGCTTCATGTATTCCGCCAGTTACGCCGGTCAGTGGGTCTACGGTTTCCTCAACAAGCTCCTGATCCCCACAGGTATGCACCACCTGCTTTGGATGCCCTTTATGTACTCCGCCGTGGGCGGCACCGCTCAGATCGCCGGCGAGGCTGTCTCTGGCTCTTACAACATCTTTATGGCCGAGCTTGGCAACACCGCATCTATCACCGCCATGGATCCCTCCATCAGGTTCAGCCTGCTCGGTTTTGGCAAGTGGTTTGGCACCATCGGCACGGTCCTCGCCTTTATCAGCGTGGCCAAGCCCGAGCACCGTTCGCAGGTTCGCGCCATGCTCGTTCCGGCCGCCCTTGTGGCTATCCTTGCCGGTATCACCGAGCCGTTCGAGTTCATGTATCTCTGGGCCTCGCCGATTCTCTTTGTGGTCAACGCAGCGCTCGACGGCCTGTTCCAGTGCATCCTGTTCGCAACCGGGTGGCGTGCGCTGCTTACCGGCTTCATCGAGACGGTTCCCGGCCTGATCGCCCTTCCTGCGGACCTCTCCCACTGGTTTGTAATCATTCCTGTCGGCGCAATTGCAATCCTCGTGTGGTTCGTTGTCTTCCGCTTCCTGATTCTCAAGCTCAACCTCGTCACGCCGGGCCGCGAGGACGATTTTGGCAGCGATGTCTCGGGCGAGATCGGCTCTGGTGAGCAGTCCTCGGCCGTCTCTGCGGAGGATGTCCAGACGCTTATCGAGGGCTTTGGCGGTCCCGCCAACATCAAGCGCGTCATGAACTGCTTCACTCGCTTGCGCGTTGACGTCAACGACATGGGCCTTGTCGACAAGGACACTCTCAACAAGGTGCAGAACAGCGGTATCGTCGAGGGTGGTCCCAACAATATCCAGGTCGTCGTGGGCATGAAGGTCCAGGAGGTTGCGGACGCCGTCAACCACGCGCTCGGCCGTGAAGGGGATTAATCCCTCTCATAGAGCCTAGGTCCTATACGCGGACCTCTCAAGTTAGTCGGTCCGGGGTGGGGCCAAGGCTTCACCCCGACTTAATCAAGATCAAGGAGAACATCATGGAAGACAAAAAGTTCACGGTCTGTATCGTCGGCGGCGGCTCTCGCTATACGCCGGGTATCCTTAAGATGCTCGTGGCCGAGCAGGAGCGTTTTCCCCTGTCCAAGGTCGTTCTGTACGATAACGAATACGATCGCCAGGCCAAGGTGGGCGAGTACGGCCGCCTGCTGATGAATGAGTACTATCCCGGCTGCGAGGTTATTGACACCACTGATCCCGAGGTAGCTTTTACCGATATCGACTTTGCCTTTATGCAGATTCGCGCCGGTCGCATGAAGATGCGTCGCTCCGACGAGCATATCGCCCTTAAGCACGGCTGCATCGGCCAGGAGACCTGCGGCGCCGGCGGCTTTGCTTACGGCATGCGCTCCATCCCCGCTGTCTGCGACATCATCAAGAACATCCGCAAGTACTCCCCCGAGGCCTGGGTGCTCAACTACTCCAACCCGGCGGCCATTGTCGCCGAGGCTACCAAGCGCGTCTTCCCCGGCGACAAGCGCGTCATCAATATCTGCGATATGCCCGTCGGCATCATGAACCAGTACGCAGACGCTCTCGGCGTGCCCCGCAACTCCATCGAGCCGCGTTACTTCGGGCTGAACCACTATGGCTGGTTCACGGCAGTGCTCGACAAGGAGACCGGCGAGGATTACCTGCCGCGCCTGCGCGAGATCTTCTCTGAGGACCTTCCCGAGGAGGCCTTCAGCGAGCTCGATGCCAGCTGGTCGGCAACCTTCCACTTTATGCGCAAGATGGTCCGCGAGTGCAGCGACGGTATGCTTCCCAACACCTACCTCCAGTACTATCTGTACAATCAGCATATGCTTGCCGAGGAAAACCCCGACTACACCCGCGCTGATGAGGTCATGAACGGTCACGAGAAGATGATCTTCGAGATGATTGACGAGGTTATCGCCAACGGCAAGTTTGAGGGTACCAAGTACGCCTTTACGCTTGAAAGTCTCAAGGACGACGACCACGCCACCTATATCGTCGACCTCGCCTACGCCCTCGCCCACAACACGCACGATGTGTTCCTGTGCATGACCGAGAACAACGGCATCATCCCCAATTTCTCCGAGGGCGCCATGGTCGAGGTTCCCTGCATCGCCGGCACCAACGGCCTCGAGCCGCTTAACGTGGGCGAGATCCCGGCCTTCCAGAAAGGCCTGCTTGAGAACCAGTTTGCTTACGAGAAGCTGACGGCCGATGCTGCACTCGAGGGGAGCTACCGCAAAGCCCTCGACGCGCTGACGCTCAACCGCCTGGTTAACGACACGGATAAGGCCCGCGCCCTGCTCGATGACTACATCGCGGCAAACAAGGAGTACTGGCCCGAGCTTAAGTAGTCAAATAGGACGTCTTTTCGAGATGTGCGTTATGATGCGGCTCTATTCCTTTGTGGATGGAGCCGCTTTTTGGCGTTTCGGAGTGCAAAAGAGGTGTTGTTGTGGTTCATCTTTCTGAGCTCGAGCGGGCGGTGTTTCGCCATATCTCGCAACATGTCGCGCAAAACGAGGAGATTACGCTCACAGAGCTCGCTGAGGAGTGCCATGTGGCAAAAGGGACTGTTATCAAGGCGGTTCAAAAGCTCGGATATCGCGGTTTCAACGACTTTGCCTGCAACGTGCGCCTCAACGCCCAGTCGAGCGACACCCTGCTGCTCCCCCGGCGCATCGTCGAGGGAGATGCCGACGCGCAGGCGGGGAGCCTGGCGCATGTGTTTCTCGCGTGCCGGGGCAAGGGCAACTTCATCTTCTCGGGGGACCGCCGGTGCGCAGCGCTCATCGCCTCGTATATGAGCCGCAAGCTCGCGTCGTTTGGGTTATCGGTTCCTCCGTCCTACGACTATGCCATGGCGGACCCCTGTGGTCTGGAGCCCGGGGTGGCCTTTTTCTACTTTCACAAAGAGCTGCCGGGAAGAGAGGGGCGAGGACAGGCGGACGATTACGGCAAAGGCATGCTCTCTGCCGCGCGGAGGGCAGGCTTCTTTATCGTGGTGGTCTCGGACGATAGGCGCCGCGCCAGCGACACCGATGCCGATATGGTCGTCCCGATTGCGCAAAATGACGGCCTCGAGACGGACATGTTCGTTTCTCGAGTGATCGTACTGCTCGAGAAGGCATTTGCCGTCTACTCGGGACTCAGTAGGGGGCTGGCTTAGATGAAGGCAAATGAGAGCAGGGTGTACGAATACGTACGGTCGAGGGCTCGACTGGGAAAGAGGCCCACGGTGCGCGAGACGGCGGAGGCGACGGGTGTCGCCCGCTCGACGGTCGCGCGCGCTGCGGTGAGCTTGGGCTATGCGAGCTGGAGCGACTTCACGGAGCAGCTGAGGCACTACCACGGCTCGGGGGAGTCTGTGGGGGTGTTGGCTGAGAGCGTGGAGACGGTCGTTTCGGTTCTTAAGCGCCATGCTGGAGAGACGGTCCTCATCGATTCGGTGGGCGATGTCGAGATCTGCCTCGAATATATGCTCATCCGCTTGGGCGAGCTGGGGATATCGGCGATGCCGTATGGGCATGGCGTGGCGGATGCGATGAGCGATGGTGTGCTTTTGGTCTTGAATGAGAGCGGAATGGCCCTGTTTCCGTCGTGCGTCCACGCTGCCGAGCTCGGATACGAGATCATTGCGATCACGGCGAGCCACGACACGCCTATCTCGAAGCTCGCTGGGGTCAACGTCGTGATCAAGAACAACAAGTCGAGCAACGCCGATTATAAGCCCAATTACTTCACCGCCGGAGTCCTGGCATATCTCGAGCGCGTGCTGGCTGAATACGCAAGGGGGGTGGGCTGACGGGTGCGATGCCGAGATGCCCGCCCAAACAGGGGTTTTATCTGCTCCAAATACTTAAGTTCCGGTGGATTTTGTGTGCGCGGAGAGCCACTGGTATGCATTTTGCGACCACAACCTTGCAGTCGGCGACCTGCGGTTTGGCTCAGGATGTCCTCGCCGCGGCGTATCTTGCTATCGAATCCGTCAGGCATCTGGACAGCATTTGGTTGGAATATGCAAGAAAGGCCGTGCGAGTATGGGCATATGTGGAGGTCATGAGGTTGTAGCTGCATATTCTTGCAGCCTGGGAGGTTGAAAGATACTATTACCAAGTCTTTTCCTGCTTCAGGCGCACCTTCACGACCTGAAGCCACATTTGTCCAGAGGAGGTGACAATATGAAGGCTTATGAACTGCTGTTCTTTGTTGACCCGTCGCTCGACCCCGAGACTCGTCTCGCTGTTATGAAGCGTATCGATACCACGATCGCTGAGGGCGCTGGCAAGGTCGACTCCGTTGACGAGTGGGGCAAGCGCAAGCTCGCCTACGAGATCAACGACCTCACCGATGGTGACTACACCCTCATCAACTTCCACGCAGATCCTACCCAGATCGCCGAGCTTGATCGCGTCCTGCGCATCACCGACGCTGTGGTCCGCCACATGATCGTCCGTCGCGACGACCAGGAGTAAGACTGTCGTTTTGGACTGGGCTTGTGCCCCAAGAGGAAGTAGTGAGTAATGAGCATCAATCGAGTGAACATCACCGGTAACCTCACCCGCGATCCCGAGCTGCGCGCCACTGCCGGCGGAACCCAGGTTCTGTCCTTTGGCGTCGCCGTGAACGATCGCCGCCGCAATGCGCAGACTGGCGAGTGGGAGGACTATCCCAACTTTGTCGACTGCACTATGTTCGGCACCCGCGCCGAGGCCGTGAGCCGTTTCCTGGCAAAGGGAAACAAGGTCGCGATCGAGGGCAAGCTGCGCTACAGCTCTTGGGAGCGCGACGGTCAGCGCAGGAGCAAGCTTGAGGTCATCGTCGATGAGATCGAGTTTATGAGCTCCCGTGGTGGCCAGGGTGGCTACGATCAGGGCGGTTACGCCCCCGCAGCTCCCGCGCCCGCAGCACGTCCTGCCGCACCGGTGGCTACGCCGCCCGCGGTCGACGTCTACGATGAGGACATCCCGTTTTAAGGGTTGTTCACCTATTTTTGAGTGAGAGGCGGCTTCGGTTCGCCGAAGTTGCCAAATGAAAGGTATTTTGACATGGCTAATGATTTTTCTGCACGTCAGCCGCGTCGTAAGTACTGCCAGTTCTGCAAGGAGAACACTGAGTTCATCGACTATAAGGACACTCAGCTTCTCCGTAAGTACATGACCGACCGTGGCAAGATCAAGCCCCGTCGCGTCACTGGCGCTTGCACGCAGCATCAGCATGACATCGCCAACGCCATCAAGCGTGCCCGCGAGATGGCTCTCCTGCCGTACACCGTCCCCGTGGTTTCCTCTCGTGGCAACCGCGACCGCGGCTAAGAAGGGAGACGCATCATGAAGGTTATTCTTCTCGATGAGATCAAGGGCAAGGGCGGCGAGGGTGACGTCGTAGAGGTCGCTCAGGGTTACGCTGAGAACTTCCTGTTCCCCAAGAAGCTCGCTGTTGCCGCCACCAAGGGCAACCTCAAGCAGCTTGACGAGCGTCGCAACAACATCGCCAAGCGCGAGGCCGTCCGTCTGGCTACCGCCAACGAGACCAAGGCTGCCCTCGAGGGCAAGCAGGTCACCGTCGACGTCAAGGTCGGCGACGAGGGCATCCTCTTTGGCTCCGTCACCGCCGCTATGATCGCTGACGCCATCAAGGATCAGCTCGGTATGGACATCGACCGCAAGCGCGTCGAGCTCGGCAAGCCCATCAAGGTTGCCGGTGCCCACACCGTTGCCATCTCGCTGTACCGCGAGATCAAGGCCGAGGTTGTCGTTCTCGTCGGCGTTACCGCCGAGGAGCTCGCTGCCGAGGCTGAGGCCGAGGAGGCCGCTGAGGTCGCCGAGGCCGAGACCGCCGAGGTCGAGACCGAGGCTGCTGCCGAGTAGCATTTGCTGCAACGCAACAATCTTGTTCTAAGAAGGGCGCTCTGGGAGACCGGGGCGCCCTTTTATTTTTTTTGCGCTGAGTGGGTGTCACGTCATACATTGAGATGCAGTCCCACATAAGGGACCGTTCATCCGTTTGGTTCGGTGATGATTGTTAAGGCGCGCCTCGATTTAAAGCTGTGGCTGATACTATGGATGCTCGCAAGCGATATGAATGAGGATGCTCATGGCATATGACGATAGGGAGACATGGCTGACGGTCGAGGACCGCGGCTCCAAGTTGGGTCTCCCCCAAAACCAAGATGCAGAGGCCAACGTGCTGGCCGCCATGCTGCTATCGCCCGAAGTGGTCGAAGAAGCCCAGGTCGAGCTGCAGCCCGATGATTTCTACCGGCCCATTCATAAGACCATCTATACCGCGATGGTCGATATGTACAACAGTCGCATCCCCATCGACTCCATCTCGCTGATCGATTACCTGCGAAGCATCAACAAGCTCGATGCCGTGGGCGGCGAGGCGTACATTTTGGAGCTGATGGGTCAGACCCTGTCGCTCGTCAACTGGCAGCACCATGCCGCCATCGTTCGTCGCGACTCGATGCTGCGTGAGCTGATCGGCGCCACCAACGAGATTAACGCGCTGGCCTATAACGCCCCCACCGATACCAAAGAGGTCGTGGAGCTGGCCGAGAGCAAGCTGCTCAAGGTTACGGCGCGCGAGGTTAAGTCGAGCTACAAGACACTGACCGAGTTTATGGTCGAGGCCTATAACGAGGCCGAGGAAGTGTGCCAGGCCGGTGGCCAGGCAGCGGGCGTTCCCACGGGCTTCCCGTCACTCGACCGCATGCTTATGGGCTTCCGCGAGGGCCAGCTCATCATTATCGGCGCCCGCCCCGCCGTGGGTAAGACCTCGTTCGCTCTAAACCTGGCGCTCAATGCCGCCGCTGCGGGCTACACCGTCGGCTTTTTCTCGCTGGAGATGTCGGGCAAGGAAATTGCCCAGCGCCTGATTTGCGCCTATGCCATGATTTCGATCAGTGATTTTCGCATGGGTCGCATTAGCCCCGAGCAGTGGGCCAATATCAACGAGGCCACGCAGACCTTGTCCAAGCTCGATATTCTGATTGACGATACGCCCGGCACCACGGTGACCGAGATTCGCGCCAAGAGCCGCCGCATGCTCCACAACAAGGAGAAGGCCATCATTATCTTGGACTACCTGCAGCTGGTGAGTCCTCCGCCGGGACGTCGTTCCGAGAGTCGCACCGTCGAGGTCTCCGAGATGTCTCGTGGCTTAAAGATTATGGCCAAGGAACTCAAGATTCCGCTGATCGCGCTGTCTCAGCTGTCGCGTCAGGTCGAATCCCGTACCGGCAAGCGCCCGCAGCTTTCCGACCTGCGCGAATCGGGCTCCATCGAGCAGGACGCCGATATCGTCATGTTCTTGGACCGTTCCGCCGACGAGGCTGAGGCCTCGCGCGACGACCGACCCGACGAGGGCGTCACGCGTATTGTCGTGGCCAAGAACCGCTCGGGCCCGATCGGCGACGTCGACCTGATGTTCCTGCCGGCGTCTACCAAGTTCTATGAGCTTGATGGGGTGCATACCGAGGAGTAGGACAGGCGCCCGTTGCACGGGTATACTGGGAATGTTTTGTGCTTCTGCCCGCCGTGTGGCGCGCAGACAGTCCATGTATGTAAGGAGTAAACATGCCGTCAACCGTTTTGGTCGGTGCCCAGTGGGGCGATGAGGGCAAGGGTAAGATCTGCGACCTGATCGCCGGCGACTTCGATGCCGTCGTGCGCTATTCGGGCGGCAACAACGCCGGCCACACCATCGTTGTCAACGGCAAGAAGTACGGCCTGCACCAGGTGCCCTCCGGCATCATGTACGCCGACCACGTGTCGGTGATTGGCAACGGCTGCGTCGTCAACCCCAAGGTTGTCCTTGAGGAGATCGACATGTTCGAGGCCGATGGCATCACCACCAAGAACCTCAAGATCAGCGGCAACGCACACGTGATCATGCCGTATCACGTCGACCTGGACGGCGCCTTTGAGCAGAAGCTCGGCAAGAAGAGCATCGGTACCACCAAGCGCGGCATTGGCCCGTGCTATCAGGACAAGATGGCTCGTATTGGTCTTCGTATGCAGGACATGCTGGACGAGGAGCTCTTCCGCGACAAGCTGGAAACCGCTCTTGCCCGCGTGAATCCCGAGCTCGAGCTGCTTTACGGCCTGCCCACCTACACCGTGGACCAGATCTGTGAAGAGTACCTGCCCATGGCCGAGCGCCTGCGCCCGTACATCACCGAGACGAGCCTGCTGCTCAACAACATGATCGATGAGGGCAAGACCCTGCTCTTTGAGGGCGCCCAGGCAACATTGCTCGATATCGACCACGGCACCTATCCGTTTGTCACATCTTCTAACTGCACCGCCGGCGGCGCGATCACCGGTTCTGGTGTTGGCATGAAAAACGTCGATCGCGTGCTGGGCGTCATGAAGGCCTACATCACCCGCGTCGGTGCAGGCCCCATGCCCACTGAGCTTTCCTACGAGTCCGAGGCCGGCCATACGCTGACCGA
The DNA here is from genome assembly GCF_052065595.1 of Collinsella sp. HCP28S3_E12. NCBI lineage: Bacteria > Bacillati > Actinomycetota > Coriobacteriia > Coriobacteriales > Coriobacteriaceae > Collinsella > Collinsella sp. HCP28S3_E12. The sequence continues at coordinate 80,464 of NZ_JBQHTS010000004.1, read as the reverse complement.
GGAGGGCTATGAGTACGGCGTGACCACCGGTCGCCGTCGCCGCTGCGGCTGGTTTGACGGTCCCATCGCCAACTACGCCTCGCGCGTCAACGGTCTTACCGACATCGCCCTGACCAAGCTCGACGTGCTTTCGGTCTTCGACACCATTAAGGTGTGCGTGGCCTATGACGTCGACGGCGAGCGCTACACCAGCGTGCCCGAGCACCAGGTGCGCTTTGAGCATGCCAAGCCCATCTACGAGGAGCTTCCTGGCTGGAAGTGCGATATCACCGGCTGCCGCAGCTTTGAGGAGCTGCCGCAGGAGGCTCAGGACTACGTGGCATTTGTCGAGGATCTGGCGCACACGCGCGTGACGTTTGTCGGTGTTGGCGCCGGCCGCGAGCAGATCATCAACCGATTCTGGAAGTAATCGGCGTTATTTGGTCATTGCGATATACCCCTTCGCAGCCCGGACGGGCGGCCGAGGGGTATATTTGCTTGTAATGGGCCCGCATGGTTGACGGGCCGTTAATCCATAGAGGAGGCACCCTTGAAGGCGGACACTCAAACCATCGACATCCTGTTGTTGGGCAGCGGCGGCCGCGAGCATGCTTTGGCAGCCAAGCTCGCGGCATCACCGCGCGCCGGCAAGCTCTACATCGCCCCGGGCAACGGCGGCACCGCGAGCTGCGGCGAGAACGTGGTTCTCGACGATTGCGATCCTGCTGCCGTGGCGGCGTTTGCACAGAGCCACGGATGCGGACTCGTGGTGATTGGCCCCGAGGCTCCGCTCGTGGCGGGCGTGGCCGACGCCGTGCGCGCGGCGGGTATTCCCTGCTTTGGCCCGGGTGCCGAGGGTGCTCAGATGGAGGGCTCTAAGCTGTTCTCCAAGCAGCTCATGGAGCGCGCGGGCATTCCGACGGCCGCCTACGGCTCGTTTACCGACGAGGCTTCGGCTCTCGCCTATGTGCGCGAGCAGGGCGCTCCGCTGGTCGTGAAGGCCGACGGTCTTGCCGCGGGCAAGGGCGTTATTGTGGCAACCGAGCTTTCGCAGGCCGAAGAGGCCGTGCGCGAGTGCTTTGGCGGCACCTTTGGCGACGCCGGCAACACCGTGGTTATCGAGGAGATGCTCGTTGGCCCCGAGTGCTCGCTGCTGGCCTTTACCGACGGCAAGACCGTGCGCCCCATGGCCACCTCGCAGGACCACAAGCGCGCGCTTGAGGGCGACCTTGGTCCCAACACGGGCGGCATGGGCGTCTACAGCCCGGTGCCCATCGTGACCGACGATGAGCACGCCACCATGGTGAAGGTCATGGAGCAGACCGTGGCCGAGCTCGCCGCCGAGGGCATCGATTACCGTGGCTGCCTGTACGGCGGCTTTATGCTTACCCCCGCCGGCCCCAAGGTGCTGGAGTTTAACGCTCGCTTTGGCGACCCCGAGACGCAGGTCGTGCTGCCGCGCCTTAAGAACGACCTGGTCGAGGTCATGCTTGCCTGCGCCAACTGCGAGCTCGACCAGATTGAGCTCGATTGGCGTGACGAGTGGGCGGTGGCCGTTGTCCTGACGAGCGCGGGTTATCCCGGCAGCTACGAGAAGGGCAAGGTCATCACCGGCATCGAGGACGCCGAGGCCATGGAGAACGTGACCGTGTATCACGCCGGCACCGCCGTGGTGGACGGCCAGCTCGTGACCAACGGCGGCCGCGTGCTCGCCGTGACCGCGCTGGGCGACACGTTCGAGAACGCTCGCAACCTTGCCTACGAGGCTTGCGAGAAGATCGATTTTGAGGGCAAGACCCTGCGTCACGACATTGGCCTGCGCGCGCTGCGCGGCCGCGACGCCTGGGATGCCTAAAATCCGAGAGGAATGAGACGGATGGACGAGAAGAACGAAGAGCTCGTGGACGCGCAAATCGTCGAAGAGGACAGCCGCATGTATGGGCACGCCGAGGGCGAGCCTGGTGGCGAGGTCGCTGACGAGCCGGCGCTGGTGCTGGGCGACGACGACCCGCACGATGCCGAGCTGCACGAGAAGATTCTTTCGGAGGAGTGCGCCTGGAAGGGCAAGATCCTCGACGTCCACCGTCTTGAGGTTGAGCTGCCCAACGGTCACCGCAGCGCCCGCGATATCGTTCGCCATCCGGGTGCGGCGGCCGTTGTGGCGCTGACCGAGAGCGGCAAGATCGTACTGGTGCGTCAGTACCGCACCGCCATCGACCGCGTGACGGTTGAGATTCCCGCCGGCAAGCTCGACCCAGGCGAGGACCCGCTCGATTGTGCCAGGCGCGAGCTGCATGAGGAGACGGGCTTTAAGGCCGGGCGCATTCGCTTTTTAACGTCTATTGTCACGACCTGCGGTTTTTGCGACGAGATTATTCACATCTACCTGGCCACCAAGCTCGAGTTCGATGCGCCCAACCCCGACGATGACGAGTTTGTCAACGTTGACCTGGTGCCGCTGCACGAGCTGATCGATGCCGTGCTCGACGGCAAGATCGAGGATGCCAAGACCGTCGTGGGCGCGCTCGCCTGCGACAGCATCGCGCACCGCCTTGGTGGTTCTGAACTGTAACGAGTGGGGATAGCCCTGGGACAAGTACTACTGATTGCTTTGTCCCAGGGTCTTACGTTGCTGATATTTCTTTGAGGATCACATGCTGAAGCGTTTTCTGTCTTACTACAAGCCCCAGATGGGGCTTTTTGTTGCCGATACCATTTGCGCCCTGGTGCTCGCCGCCATTGACCTGGCGTTTCCCATTATCCTGCGCAATCTGTGCGGCGGGCTGTTTACCCAGGGCCAGACTGCCATTATGCAGGCGCTCGGTATGATCGCGGTGGGACTGGTGCTGATGTATGCCACCCGCTGCGCCTGCCGCTACTTTGTGAGCTATTGGGGCCACGTGATGGGCGCGCGCATGGAGTCCAAGATGCGTGAGGACTTGTTCGATCAGTACGAGCGTTTTAGCTTTGCGTACTTTGATCGCAACAGCTCGGGTGACATGATGAGCCGCGTGGTCAACGACCTGTTCGATATCTGCGAGGCGGCGCACCACGTGCCCGAATGGATCATTATTTGCGGTATCGAGATCATTGGCTCGTTTGTGATTCTGTTTACCATTGCGCCGGTGCTCGCACTCGTCATGGCCGTGGTGACGGCGGTGTTCGCGGTCATTATGTTTTGGCAGAATATGCGCATGCGCGAGGTCTTTAGCGATAACCGCAAAAAGATCAGCGGCATCAATGCGCAGCTGCAGGATTCGCTGGCGGGCATGCGTGTGGTCAAAAGCTTTGCCAATGAGCAGACCGAACGCTCTAAGTTCCGTGCCTCTAACGATCGCTACCTTTCGTCCAAGGAAAACATGTATCACGCCATGGGCGTCTACACCGCGACGTATGGTCTGCTCTCGGGCGTGCTCTATGTGATCGTGGTGCTGCTGGGCGGTTGGCTCGTTGCCCAAGGCCAGCTGCAGGCGGTCGATATGGCAACCTTCGCGCTCTACATTTCGCTGTTCTGCACGCCGCTTGAGACGCTCGTCAATTCGGCCGAGACGTATCAGAAAGCCATCGCCGGCTTTAAGCGCATGGACGAGGTGCTCTCGACTGTCCCCGATATTCAGGATAAGCCGGGTGCTGCGGATCTGCAGGTGACGGCCGGCTCTGTTGAGTATCGCGACGTGTGCTTTAGCTACGAGGATGTCGAGCTGGGCGCGGGCGACGGGACGCGTCCCGTTATCGACCATATGGATCTGTCCATTAAGCCCGGTCAAACCATCGCTTTGGTTGGTCCCTCGGGCGGCGGCAAATCAACGACTTGTTCGCTGTTGCCGCGCTTTTACGACGTTTCCGCCGGCTCCATTAGCATTGACGGCCAGGATGTGCGCGACGTGACGCAGCGTAGCCTGCGCCGATCCATCGGCCTGGTGCAGCAAGATGTCTATCTGTTCGACGGAACGATTGGCGAGAACATCGCCTATGGCAAGCCGGGCGCCACGGCAGAAGAAATCGCCGAGGCGGCCCATCGCGCCAACATCGATGCTTTTATCGAGTCGCTTCCGCAGGGCTATGACACCGTGGTGGGCGAGCGCGGCAGCCGTCTTTCTGGTGGTCAAAAGCAGCGCGTCGCCATCGCGCGCGTGTTTCTCAAAAATCCCAAGATCCTTATTTTGGATGAGGCGACCAGTGCTCTGGATAACGAGAGCGAGGAGGCGGTGCAGGAGTCGCTCGAGCGCTTGGCGCGCGGCCGCACCACGATCATCATCGCTCACCGTCTCTCGACCATTAAGCATGCCGACGAGATTGCGACCGTTGAGCATGGTCGCGTTGTGGAACGTGGCACGCACGAGGAGCTTCTCGCCCGTGGCGGCACTTATGCCCGTTACTATCGAATGCAGTTCGAAGGTGCGCGTGCGCACGAGCTCGACTGATTGATATGGCAGGAAGGTTATGGCTGATAAGAACCATCTGACTCCGGAAGAAGTGACGGAGTTATTCTCCGAAATCGATGCATCCGGCGTCTTGGATCCTACACTCGCCAAAAAGCGTACCGAGCGCATGCGCGAGAAAGAGTCTGCCGTCAAACGCGGTGACAAGGCGACACTGGCGCGGCTGCGCAGCGAGGATCGCGCGAGCCAGGCAAAACATATCGACCCGCTGTCCGAGGACGATCCTTCGGGTTCGCAGGTGAGCCATACCATTACGAAAACTGCCATGGCCGTGGTTATCGGCATCTTGGTGCTGATTGTGGGCATGCAGATCGGCTACGGCGTGATGCGACGCCTGAACACCGCGAACCTCTCCGAGAGCGTTTCGGTGGATACCGTCTCGACCGCGCTCAAAGGTGGACTTGAATGGGGCAACGGCTTTACGCAGTTCCCGCTCGATTTTACCGTCGACGAGGCCGACGAGAGTGCGGGCACGGTTGAGGTGACGGTGCTGGACACGTCTTCTGCCAATGAGCTCGAGTTGCTGTCCAACGGTCAGATTCAGGCGGCGGCGCTCGCAACCAATGCCCTGCTCAACGACAAGATTGACCGTGTGGTGTATAACGTCCACGCCTATATCGACGAGGACAGCAGGATTCAGCATGATTCCTTCTTTGGCATGTTTCCCGCCCAGGGCCACCAGAGCGCCATCCTGACGTTCGTCTGGACCAAGAGCTCTTCCAACGCCACCAATATCGACTGGAAGATGCGTATCGTGAGCATGGATGACACCATTGCCGAGCGTATTCAGAAACAGGTGAACTCGGTATCGTCGCTCATCGAGGACCCGGCGGTGAGCCAGACTAAGATTGACGAGGAAAAGGCCGAACGTGACCTGGAGCACCGCCTGCACGGCCGCGAGATTTTCCGTGGCGGCAAGCTTGGCCGCACCCCGTCCGAATTACTTGAGCAGGACAAGCAAAAGTAGTCCCCAGCCATATAGAACGATGACATCCCGCGTGAGCCGCAAGTCCACGCGGGATGATTTTTCTGGGACGGGGATTAAAAAATTATTCTGTCATGTATGCGGTTGGCGAGTAGTCAATTTGGGACGGGGCTATTTTAGCTACCCCGGCTGGTGGCACGACGGTTAGGTTGATTGACGGACGGGGCAGCTAAAATAGCCCCGTCCCAAATTGACTACTCAGCGACAAAGCTCTGCTTTCAGAATGATTTTTTAATCCCCGTCCCAGAAAAATCATTATGCATAAGAAGTCATAATTATCATTTTGTAAACAATTCTATGTAATTAACGCCATAAGTCATACTTACGGTTAGAATACCGCGAGGCCTAACTACACACCTTTAAGCCGGTCCCGAGAGACCGGGAAGGAGAACTATGGCGAACAACCATATTGCGGGCGCTGCCGCCCGCACCATCGCGCCCAGCGAACTGTGCCAGCGCATGCTGGCCAAAACCAGCAAGGGTGCTTGCGGTCCCTGCATCCTGTACCTTGAGGATGGGACCATTTTTTATGGCCGTGCATGTGGTGCCGAGGGCACCGCGACCGGCGAAGTCTGCTTCAATACCTCACTCGAGGGTTACTTTGAGGTTATGACCGACCCGAGCTATGCTGGCCAGATCGTTACCATGACCTATCCGCAGATTGGCAATTATGGCATCGACGAGACCGATGTCCAGTCCGCCTTCCCCGGCGATGACGTACGCCCTGCGAGTGCTCCCGCCATGCGCGGCATGATCGTGCGCGACATGTGTGCCACGCCTTCTAACTGGCGCTCGGCCGTCAGCGTGCCGGAGTACCTGCGCGCACACGGCATCGTCGCTATCGAGGGCGTCGACACCCGAGCCCTGGTGCGCCACCTGCGCGACAATGGCTCCAAGATGGGCATTATCTCGACCGAGGTCCTCGACATCGACGAGCTTGCCGAGCGCTTGGCCTCTGCTCCCACGTTGGTGGGGGAGAACCTGGTCAAGACCGTGAGCTGCCCTGCACCCCATCCGTTCGCCGGAAGCGATCTGCCTGCCGAGCATGGCTTTGCGCTTGCGGCCCCCGCTCCCGCCCGCCACAACGTGGTCGCGTACGACTGCGGTGTCAAGCGTGGCATCCTGGAGGGTCTGGTCCGTGCTGGCTGCGACCTCACCGTCGTGCCGTGGGATACACCCGCGCGTCAGGTACTCGACATGAATCCCGATGGCGTCTTTTTGTCCAACGGTCCCGGCGACCCCGATGCCGTGGTAGAGACCTACGAGCAGGTGCAGCAGCTGATCGGCAAGGTGCCCGTCTTTGGCATTTGCCTGGGTCACCAGATGATCAGCTTGGCATGCGGCGCCCAGATGGAAAAACTCAAATTCGGTCACCGTGGCGGTAACCAGCCGGTTATGAACCTGGTCAGCCGCCGCGTGGAAATTACCGCGCAAAACCATGGCTTTGGCTTGCTGTTCCCCAGCTTGGGCAAGCTTGTCCCCGAACTTTCGGGCGGCGAGACCGAGCATGCGGCCGACGGCGATCTGCGCGTCTGGGTGCGCCGTGGTATCGCGCCCGTCGTGATGAACGAGCGCTTTGGCCGCATTCGACTGACACACGTGAACCTCAACGACGGCACCGCCGAGGGCATTCAGCTGCTCGACGCCCCGTGCTTCTCGGTCCAGTACCACCCCGAGGCCTCGCCCGGCCCCACCGATGCCCACTATCTCTTTACCGCCTTTACGCGACTCATGGACGGCGAGGAGAACTACCTGGACATCGACACCGCGAAGGACCGCCTGCAGGGCTGGAACTTTGCCGACAATGGTTCCGCCACGACCGAGACCGAGGAGAACTAACATGCCTAAGCGTACTGACATCAAGCGTATCCTCGTCATTGGCTCGGGTCCCATCGTCATTGGCCAGGCCTGCGAGTTCGATTACTCCGGCGCCCAGGCCTGCAAGGTGCTCAAGGAGGATGGCTTTGAGGTCATCCTGGTCAACTCCAACCCGGCGACCATCATGACCGACCCGGGCCTGGCCGACCGCACCTATGTCGAGCCCATCACCGCCGAATTTATCGAGCGCGTGATCAAGAAGGAGCGCCCGGACGCGCTGCTGCCCACGCTGGGCGGCCAGACCGGTCTGAACGCCGCCGTCGAGCTGGCAAAGGACGGCACGCTCGACCAGTACGGCGTCGAGATGATCGGCTGCGACCTTGCCGCCATCGAGCGCGGCGAGGACCGCAAGCTCTTTAACGAGGCCATGGCCGAGATCGGCCTGGAGGTCGCGCGCTCGGGCTATGCCTACAGCGTGGCCGACGCCGAGGCCATCGCCGAGCGCGTGGGATATCCCTGCGTGCTGCGCCCGAGCTTTACCCTGGGCGGCGCCGGCGGCGGCATCGCGCACACCCACGAGGAGCTCGTCTCCATCGTGAACCAGGGCCTTGAGCTCTCGCCCGCCCACGAGGTGCTGGTCGAGGAGTCCATCGAGGGTTGGAAAGAGTACGAGATGGAGGTCATGCGCGACCACGCCGGCAACGGCATCATCGTGTGCTCCATCGAGAACCTCGACCCCATGGGCGTGCATACCGGCGACTCCATCACCGTGGCGCCGGCGCAGGCCCTCTCCGACCTTGAGTATCAGCGCATGCGTGTCGCCTCGCTCGCCATTCTGGAGAAGATCGGCGTCGAGACCGGTGGCTCCAACGTGCAGTTTGCCGTGAACCCGCAGACCGGTCGCCTGATCGTCATCGAGATGAACCCGCGCGTGAGCCGTTCGTCCGCACTGGCCTCCAAGGCCACGGGCTTCCCCATCGCCAAGGCCGCCGCTCGCCTGGCCGTGGGCTACACGCTCGACGAGATCGTCAACGACATCACCAAAGCCACGCCTGCCTGCTTTGAGCCCACGATCGACTACTGTGTGGTCAAGGTGCCGCGCTTTGCCTTTGAGAAGTTCAAGGGTACCGACCCCACGCTCACAACGCGCATGAAAGCCGTGGGCGAGATCATGGCGATCGGCCGCACCTTTGAGGAGGCCTTTGGTAAGGCCATGCGCTCGCTGGAGGACGGGCATCAGGGCATTTGCGCTGGTGGCAAGGAAGGTGCCGATAAGCTGAGCGACGACGAGCTCGCTCAGGCCGTGGGCACCCCGACTGAGCACCGCATCTTCTTTGTGGTCGAGGCCCTGCGTCGTGGCTGGGATGTCGCGCGCATCCATGCCATCTGCGGCATCGATCCGTGGTATCTCAACCGTATCAACGATATGGTGCAGGTCCAGGAGAGCATTCGCGGCCTGCGCGTGGAGGACATCGACGCCGACGCGATGCGCCTGCTCAAGCAGTATGGCACGAGCGATGCCGAGATTGCCGCGCTGACCGGCTCGGACGAGCGCTTTGTTCGCGCTTACCGTAAGGGTCTGGGCGTGGTTCCCAGCATGAAGACGGTCGACACCTGCGCTGCTGAGTTCTCGAGTGCCACGGAGTATCACTACAAGACCTACGAAAACATCTACCGCACGAGCCCGGTCGCCAAGAAGTGCGTTGCCCCCGACGAGACCACGCCGGCAGATAAGCCCAAGGCGATGATTCTGGGTGCCGGCCCCAACCGTATCGGCCAGGGTATCGAGTTTGACTACTGCTGCGTGCACGCGAGCTACGCGCTGGCGGCCCGTGGCTTCGAGACCATCATGGTCAACTGCAACCCCGAGACCGTCTCGACCGACTACGACACGTCCGATCGTCTGTACTTTGAGCCGCTCACCTACGAGGACGTCATGGACGTTATCGATGTTGAGCGCCCCGACGGCGTCGTGGTGACGCTCGGCGGCCAGACCCCGCTTAAGCTGGCGCGCATGCTCGAGGAGAGCGGCGTGAACATCATGGGTACCAAGCCCGATGCCATCGATTTTGCCGAGGACCGCGAGCGCTTTGCCGCCCTGCTCGACAAGCTGGGCATTATGTACCCGCCGGCGGGTCAGGCCACCTCGTTTGAGGAGGCCGAGGCCGTGGCCGCGCATATCGGCTACCCGCTGCTGGTTCGTCCGAGCTATGTGTTGGGCGGCCGCGGCATGATGATCGCCTACGATGCCGAGCATCTGCACGATTACATGGCCGAGGCTGCCCGCATTAGCCCCGACTATCCGGTGTACCTCGACCGCTTCCTGGAGGGCGCGATCGAGTCCGATGTCGATGCCCTGTGCGACGGCGAGGAGGTCTACATCGGCGGTATTCTGGAGCATATCGAGGAGGCCGGTATCCACTCCGGTGACTCCGCGACTTGCATTCCGCCGTTTAGCTTTAGCGAGAGTCTGCAGGCGAAGCTTCGCGAGACCACGCGCCGCATCGCGATGGCGCTGGGAGTCCGCGGCCTGGTCAATGTGCAGTATGCCATCAAGGGCGAGACCGTCTACGTGATCGAGGCCAACCCGCGTGCCAGTCGTACCGTGCCGTTTATCTCCAAGGCCACCGGCGTGCCGCTGGCCAAGTGCGCGGCGCGCATCATGGCGGGCGATTCCATCGCGAGCCTGGGCCTGCCGAGCGACGAGCGCCAGCTGGACTGCTTCTGTATGAAGGAAGCCGTTATGCCCTGGGGTCGTTTCCCGGGAGCCGACGTTATCCTGGGGCCCGAGATGAAGTCGACGGGCGAGGTCATGGGTGTCGCCAAGAGCTATCCCGAGGCATACGCCAAGACACAGCTGGCGATTGACTACAAACTGCCTGATCCGAGCGCCGGCAAGGTGTTCATTAGCGTGTGCGATCGCGACAAGCGCCATATCCTTTCGGTCGCCCGTATCCTGCGCTATCTGGGCTTTGACATCTGCTCTACCGAGGGTACGGCGCGCGTGCTGCGTGGAGGCAACGTGACGTGCGAGGTCGTGGAAAAGATCAGCGGCCCGCACGACGGCGAGCGCCCCAACATCGGTGACCTTATCGCCGATGGCAAGATCGCGGTGATCATCAATACGCCGTACGGCCCGGGCTCGCGCGGCGACGGCTATCTGTTGCGCACCGAGGCGGTGCGCCGCGGCGTGACCTGCGTGACGGCGATGTCTGCCGCCAACACCTACGTGAGTGCTATCGAAGCGGTGCGCGAGGACCAGCAGGGCCACGGCAGCGCCAACGACATGGGCATGGACGTCATCGCCCTGCAGGACCTGCCGCAGTACACGGTGTAATGTGACCTGGTCGGCCGGGGCGGCAGCCGGACACTTTCTCTCGGAAACTGGGCTTCGCGAAGTTTTCCGAGAGAAAGGTCCGCCTCCCGCCCCGGCCTGCGGTGACTCGGTTGCACCGTGTGCTGCAGAAGGGGCTTTGCGCGATGACTAGGGTTGATAAACTGGTAGCCGCTGAGCGCCACGGGGTCCTCGCGCTGGGAGTAGGTGTGGATGAGGGCAGACGAGACAGCGTAGGAGACAGCGGCAATAAGGATGAAGCCCTCGCCTGTGAGCGTGACGGCGCCGCCGCTATCGCCACCGGTGAGGTTGACGATAACGACTCCGGCAAAACCTATAGCGCAGCCGAGGACTTTGCGCGCAGTGAGCCGTTCTTGCCGGAACACGAGCGCTGCCATCAACACGCAGAGAAACGTGTTCATAGCGTTGACGATTGAGCCGCGCACACCCGAAGCGTTTGAAACGCCGATATAAAAGAAGGCGTACTGCACGATAGTTTGGGCAAGCGAGAGTCTGATAACGAGTGGCCATCCCGTGCGTGAGACGCGAGGCAAGCGACGTCTTGTTATGACTGCAGCGGCAAGTGCGATAGCGCCGGCAAGCATAAAGCGCACGCCAGCGAAGAGAAACTCCGATGGTACGTCGCCGTTTTGGATGCCGAGAAGCTCGTAGCCGATCTTGATGCAGGGGATCGCACTGCCCCAGAGCGCGCAGCAGATGAGGGCGAGCGCAGCTACGCACCATGTGCGCGTGAGAGGGTGGCGCGCGGAGTCGGCGTAAACATCGCAAGAGCTGGCGTCGAGTGCGGATGAGGGTTTGGACATACATCTCCCAAACGAGGCGAAGCAGAAAACGCCTCTATGGTACGCGCAATTTTGTGTCCGCACGCGTTGATAGCATAGAACGCGTCATGGAACACAAGTTCGTAAGAAGAGGAGGACGCCATGATGTCAGAGATTACGGGCTATCGTGAGGAAGTTCAGACCATCAAGACGGCGATATTGCGTGCGCAGTATGCTGCGGCGAAGAGCGCCAACGCTCAGCAGCTGCAGCTCTATTTCGCCGTGGGAGGCTACGTCTCCGCCAACACGCGCAATGGCACGTGGGGAACCAACGCGCTCAAAACCATCAGCGAACAATTGCGGAAGGAGCTGCCAGGACTCAGGGGTTTCTCCACAACAAGTCTCAAATATATGCGAATCTTCTTTGAAGCTTGGTCTGCTCCGGGCGATGAACAGGCGTTTCTCGATTCGTCACTCGTGAGTGACGAATCTTCAGACGGTGGCCTTCTGCAAATTCGTCACTTGCAAGTGCCGAATTCAAACACATGTTCTCTCGATGATTTTTTAGCGATTGGGTTTACCCATCATCGGTATATCCTTGCAGGTGCTAAGACCCTTGACGAGCGGCTCTTCTACATTCACAAGTGCGCATTTGAGCACTTAAGTGTGGAGGCGCTCAAACGCTCGCTGAAGGCGGACGACTTTCATCATCAAGGAGAGGTCTCCAACAACTTCCTCTCAACGCTGCCAAAGGGTCAGCAGGCGCTGCGCGCTATCGCCACGTTCAAGGACGAGTATCTGCTCGACTTTATCAATGTTGAGGAACTCGGGGTGCGCGATGCGGAGGATGTCGACGAGCGCGTGTTAGAGCAAGGCATCGTGCAGAATATCAAGCAGTTCATCATGACGTTCGGTCGAGCCTTCGCGTTTGTGGGAAACCAGTACCATCTCGACGCCTTTGGCATCGATCAGTACGTCGACCTCCTGTTCTTCAACCGCGACCTCAACTGTTTAGTTGCAGTCGAGCTCAAGAGCGGCCCCTTCAAGCCGGCCTATCTCGGCCAGCTCTCTGGCTATCTACGCATCCTGGACGACTTTGAGCGTCGCGAGCACGAGAATCCCTCCATAGGCCTTGTGCTTTGCAAAGACATGGACAAGGGATTTGTTGACTATGTGATCCAAGACTTCACAAAACCCATGGGTGTGGCCACCTATAAGACGTCGAAGGATATGCCACGAAAGTTGCTCGATGCTCTGCCGCCCATCGATGACTTACGGATGTTGCTGGAGAGGTCTGATGGGTAGCGGTAGGAATTGTTCGGTGTTAGAAGCTTATTTCGCTTATGGCCTTGAGCTTTGCCGATGAGCATGGGGTGGGGAACGTATCAAGGAAGAGTTTGTCATGCAATGAGTATGACAAACTCTGCCTGGAGGAGAGGATACTTCCATGGCAATTGTCCACCGCAATGCTCTCAAGCATGGTTTGTCTGAGAGGGAGGTTCTAGATAATGACTGAGTACAAACTAGCTGATGGATCGGTCCTGACAGACGAAGACATCGAGCGCGAGAGCGTAGAGTTTGAGCAAGAGACTTGGACGGGTCGTCTTGAGCGCATCCATGTCAGGCCTGGCGTTGTTGCTGATGAGCCGCTTGTTGCAGTTACCGTGCGCTTTCCGGCATCCATGGTGGTGGCAATCGACCGAAAGACGGGGGATCGATCCGATTTTATTCGGCGGGCCGTTTTCCCTGCGCTGTAGTAACGTTGCGTCTCCTAAATCGACCTTGGTTTCGTCGAGGAGGTAGATCTTGAGGATGAGGTGTCCTGCTTCGGTGAACCCGTTCTCGAAGACGGGCAGCGCGCGCGACACGGACTACCGCGACCTCCTGACCTTCCGCGACGGGGAGTAGCGGCTTGGCGGTGTGCGGCGCCGGCACGTGACGGTGGCGGGCATGAGGCTTGGCCTTCGCGACGGCATGTTCTTTAGAGTTTGCGGTGCATGATGGCACGGCCGTTTTCAAATCGTGAAACATTGCCCGGGAATGAGTAACAGGCTTTGGTTCGTACATCCGTTATAACGGGAGTTGCAAGAAGTGACATCCGTGACGAGAGGTTGAACTCATGACTCAGCACCGGTTTCCCGAAGGTTTCCTCTGGGGTGCTTCCACCAGCGCTTTTCAGGTTGAGGGTGGGTATGATGAAGGAGGCAAAGGTCCGGCAACCACCGATCGCGGCCCGGGGCGTCCCGGCATCGCCGATAACAAGATCGCCTCGGACCACTATCATCACTGGCGTGAGGATGTCGACCTCATGGCCGAGCTCGGCATCAAGGTCTACCGGATGGGTTTCGCTTGGAGCCGCATCATGCCCGATGCCTCGGGGGATCCCAATCCTGAGGGCTTGGCGTTTTATGACCAGCTGATTGACTACCTGCTGGAGCGAGGGATCGAGCCCTTGGTCACCCTGTATCACTTCGAATGTCCGAGTGCGTTGGTCGAGGCCTTCGGCGGCTGGAAGAGCCGTAAGATGATCGACTTCTATGTGCGCTATGCCGAAATCTGCTTCACGCACTTCAAGGGGCGCGTCAAGCGCTGGGTTACCGTGAATGAACAGCTAATTGCGACCTCCGCGCCCAGCAACACGGGTGACACCGAAACCGATCCGCGCCAACGGCAGAAGAACGCCTACCAGATGAGCTATCATGTCGCTCTTGCCGAGCATCGCGCCATCGCGTGCCTGCGACAGATCGACCCCGATGCGCAGATCGGCCCCGTTGTCGCCATGCAGGTGGTCAACCCGCGGACGAGCGCTTCGGCGGATGTGCTTGCGGCCATGAACGCCGAGGAGATGATGCAGAACTACCTGCTCGACCTGAGTGTGCGCGGCGACATCTCGCCTTATGCGCGCTATTACCTGGAGCGCGAAGGTTTCTACCCTGTTGTTGAGTGCGGGGACCACGACATCCTGGTCGCGACGAGGCCCGATTTTCTTGGGGTGAACTACTATTTCAGCAATTGTGCGCATGAGCGCACGGAGCCCATCCGCTTCGACCGGTTCCCTCCGTGGTCGGGCGGGGATTTCGAACTCTGCGATAACCCTGCGATCGCGCCGACCGAGTGGATGTCGAACGGCATCGACCCCCTTGGGCTTCGCGTGGGCATGCGCAAGCTCTACGATCGCTACCAGCTTCCGATGATCGTCACGGAGAACGGCATGGCGCTTTCCGAGTCACTTGACGAGGAGAACAGGGTGCATGATGCCGTGCGCATCGAATACCTTTCACGACATTTGGGCGAGGTCGAGGAGCTCATTCGCGAAGGCTATCCCGTCTTCGGCTACTGCGTTTGGAGCCTCATGGATCTATGCTCAAGTCATCAGGGGTTCACTAAGCGCTACGGCCTTCTGTATGTCGATCGCACGGAAACCGATGCGAAGCAATGCGCTCGTTTCAGGAAGGACAGCTTCTTCTGGTATCAGGACGTGATTAGAGAAAACGGCTTGCCCTGCTGAGCGTCGGTGGTCCGACGAGATTACTCGCCAGTACCGGAATCGGCTCCATAACGCCTCAGGTATTCCATGACTATCAAGTCGATGGCGGCAAGCGCACCGAACTTGCCCGTGTCGATGTTGTTGGTCACTCCGCAGTTCAGTATGCAGGAGGCATGGTTCCAGTAGGCGCTTGAGGTGTTTTGTGTGATGGCGAGAAGACGACAGCCGGAGGCGGCGAGTGCGTTGACGATTTCTGGATAACGAATGGGGTATGTTCCCCCTATGCTGCAAATGATGGCGAGGCTGGATTTGGTGAGCGATTGCGCGCAGGCGAGCTGCGATGAATAATCGAGGTAAAGCTCGATGGGGCGGTTCATGATGGTGAGCCTGCTTTGGAAGTAGCGGCCCACGTCCCAGAGGAAGTGGTGGGAGAAGAACGCGACATGCCCGCTGTCGTGCAAATCATCGACAATGGCGGGCAGTTTCGCGATGTTTGCCGCCGAGATGGTCGTTTCGATATTGAGCAGGATCGCCTCCCGGTAGGATGCCAGAGCGCCTTCCGTGTCATTTGACAGCTGTTCTACAAAGGCATGTGGAAACAACCCGGTTTTGAGGACGTCATGTTCAAGCTGGTTGCGCAGGTCCTTGAAATCAGCGAAACCCATAAACCGGCAGAATCGCGACACTGAAGCCTTCGAGACGAAGCACATGTCGGCGATTTCTCCAATCGAGAGCTCGCTCAGCTTGCTGTAGTTTTTCACCAGCGTGGTCGCTATCTCGTAGTTGGTGTCGTGCTGCATTGCAGTGTCGATGTAGTCAAGCAACCGTTCGGCAACCGATCCCATCGAGATGGATTTTTCCATGATGGCTGTCCCCTTTATGTTCAGTGGCCCGAATAAGAGGGCCTCATTTGACCAAACTATAGCTCAAACATGCCGGTATTCCTGCGGAGTTTCACGTTATGAAACTCGCGTAGCCATCTCGCAACCTTGTGGCACAGCATGTAACCGATTTTGGATATAGCCGGCGTCATACTTAATGCAAGAAGAGACGACGAAGCTTGCCGCCCCGCCGGAACACGGCATCGGCTCTACACAGGGCATCGCTTCGTTGCTTTGCCGCTCGACGAGATATCGGTTGAGGAGGATCGGATGAAGCGGTTATTGCTGCGCGCCGACGATTTAGGTTACAGCGACGGTGTTAATTGCGGGATAGCGGCCGCGGTCCAAGCGGGGCTCATTCGCTCGGTGGGCGTCATGACCAACATGCCGCTTGCAGAAAGCGGTTTGGCGCGCCTGCAAATCAAGGATCTCTGCTTGGGTCAGCACACCAATATCTGCACGGGTAGGCCCCTCAGCGATTCCGCGCTCATCTCGAGCATCGTTGACGATGATGGCAATTTCAAGCGGAGCTCAGCATATCGCGCCGCCGCGCGGGCTGGGGAGGACTTCGTGGTGCTTGACGAGGTCATTATCGAAATCGAGGCGCAGTATCGGCGATTCCTTGAGCTCGTCGGGCGTGAGCCCGATTACTTCGAGGGACATGCGGTCGCAAGCCCCATGTTCTTCCGCGGCCTTGAGATCGTTGCCGAGCGTCACGGCCTGCCCTATTTCGCGATGGGTGCTCCGGGCGAGCCAGTCACCTTTCGCTCGACGCCGGTGCTTTCCTATGTTCCCAAGGATTTCTCGTCATATGAAGCGGATCCCTTTGCGGCGCTTCGAGAGGCGCTTGAAACGACACCGGAAGGGATATGCCGTCTCATGGTGTTTCACCCAGGTTATATCGACGCGTACTTGCGAGATAACTCGACCATGCTCGAGGCCCGCATCCGGGAAGCCGCGATGCTTGTCG
Organism: Collinsella sp. HCP28S3_E12; assembly: GCF_052065595.1. Classification (NCBI taxonomy): domain Bacteria; kingdom Bacillati; phylum Actinomycetota; class Coriobacteriia; order Coriobacteriales; family Coriobacteriaceae; genus Collinsella; species Collinsella sp. HCP28S3_E12. The sequence goes on along the minus strand of NZ_JBQHTS010000004.1, from coordinate 63,786 downwards.
ACCCTGATGTCGCCGCATGGCTTGCAGAGCAGGACGTGGGGCTCGTGACGTACGCGGACCTGACGTAAGCGTCCGCTGGGGCAATCTCGCCAATTCACGTTGAATGGCGTACTGCCTGAAGCACGTCGTTGTGATTTTGAAGAGAGGTGGATGCGCTATCTAGAGGGGAAGATGCCGCACACGGGCATCGATAGAGTTCACTGCAAAGATTGGAGCTGAAACATGGCGGTATTCGACAAGATCCAAAACATAATGGATAAGACAATCGCACCTGTGGCAAGCAAGGTTGCTGACAGCAAGATGCTCGACGCCCTCATGGGCGGCATGATGTGCACGCTGCCCATGACCCTTGGCGTCTCGGTTATCGCGATTCTCATCAACTTCCCCATTCCGGGGTTCTCCGATTGGGTGGTTTCGAGCGGTCTCATGGCGACCGGCAACTCCATCCTCACCGTTACCATGAACATGATGGGTATATACATCTCCTTCTTCATCGGTTTGAGGTGGGGTAAGGTATGCGGCCTTAGCGGTTATACCGGTGGCATCGTGAGCGGCGCGGTGTTTTTGGCATTCATGCCGCAGCAATCGTTCGAGGATATTCCCATGGCGAGTTTCATCAACACGTCGTACATGGGATCGAACGGCGTCTTCGTCGCCATTCTGCTTGGCCTGATCGTGCCGAAGGTGACAGCCATTTTGATGAGCAAGCTTGAAATCAAGCTCCCCGATATGGTTCCGCCCATGGTTGCAGACTCGCTGTCGCCGATGTTTGCCGCCATCGTGCTATTCACTGCGGTGTGGTTCGCCAAGTGGGGTCTTTCTTTCACCCCGTGGGGCAACCTGTTCGATATGATCAACACCTTGATCGGCACGCCGGTCACGATGGTCGGTGCCTCTCCTTTGGCCTATATCATCGTGTGCTCGCTGCAGTCGATCTTCTGGTTCTTCGGTGTCCACCCCAACGTGATGCTCAACTTCTACGCTCCGGTAATCATGGCTTGCAGCGCTGCTAACACCGAGGCCATCATCGCGGGCGAGGCACTGCCCTATGGCGCTTGGGCCGTCGTCGCGCTCGGCACCGCCATCGGTGGCCAGGCTAACGCCCTGGGCATCAGCATCTCGCTGCTCTTCACCAAGTCCGAGCGCTTCAAGGCGATTCGCGGCATCGCGCTTGTTCCGTCGCTTTTCAATATCTCCGAGCCGCTCATGTTCGGTCTGCCGGTCGTGCTGAATCCCACGTACTTCATCCCGTTCGTGCTGAACATCCCGGTCTGCGCCATCGTGGTCCAGGCGCTTTACGCCTTCGGTCTTGGGGCTGCGTTCAATCCCACGATTCAGCTTCCCTGGGTGCTTCCCCAGCCGGTCATCGCATTCATGCAGGGCGGCATCGGGTGCCTGGTGATCTCGGTTGCGGTTTTGGCGGTGTCGGTGCTCATGTATACCCCCTTCACCCTTATGGCTGATCGCCAGGCGTTGCGAGAGGAGCAGGCCGCTCTCGAGGAATCGGCCGCATAGGGATTTTCATATTCACACCATCATTTTCCATGAGGTTGGGAGCGTAGGATGAAACATATCGTACTTATGTGCGCCGCGGGCGCTTCGACGAGCATGCTGGTACAGCGCATGCAACAGGCGGCTGAAAAAGACGGTTTCGTGTGCACCATCGAGGCGCACCCTGTCAACCAAGCGGCGGAATATGCGGATAGCGACGTTATCCTGCTGGGACCGCAGGTTCGCTTTGAACTCAACAAGGTGAAGAATCAAGTGAACTGTCCGGTGGAGCCGATTGATATGACAGCGTATGGGACAATGAACGGCGAGGCCGTGCTCAAACAGGCTCGAAAGTTGCTGGGGGCATAGCCATGTCAGAGATCAAACAAGAAGCGATCGATCAGTTTGAAATGACGTGCTTCTCTATCGTCGCTCAGGTGGGGAGCGCGCGCAGCTGCTACCTCGAAGCGATAACCTGTGCCGAGAATGGTGATTTTGAGGCCGCCCGGAAACTTATCGACGAGGGCAACGTGGTGTTCAACGCAGGCCACGACGCTCACATGAAACTGCTTCAGCAAGAGGCCAGCGGCGAGGAGCTGCCGTTTCGCATCATCTTGCTGCATGCGGAGGATCAGCTCATGAGCGCTGAGGGCTTCCGTATCCTTGCCGAGCGCTTCATCACGGTCTATCAACGCATGGGTGCAAGCGCCTAACTGATTATCTGACGGGAAGCCGGGACTGCCATGCAGCCCGTCTTCCCGTTTCATGAAGATGTTTTCACGATCGAGGAGGTACCCAATGGCATTTCCGGAAGGTTTCCTGTGGGGTGGCGCCACCGCCGCCAACCAGTATGAGGGCGGCTGGGAAGAGGGCGGCAAAGGACCGAACACCTCGGACGCCATGACCAGCGGTAGCCATACGGTGTCACGGCAGATAACGTGGCGTAATACCGCGACAGGGGAAACCGGCGCGCTTCCCGTGTATGCGGTTTGCGAGAAGGGACTTCCTGAAGGGCTGGAGGTGGCGGTGGTTGATGGCTACTACTATCCCAGCCACACGGCCACCGACTTCTACCACCACTACGCCGAGGACATCGCCCTCATGGGCGAGATGGGCTTCAAGTGCTTCCGCCTGTCCATGAACTGGGCGCGCATCTTCCCCACGGGCGAGGAGGCTGAGCCCAACACCGAGGGTCTAGCGTTCTACGACGCCGTGTTTGACGAGTGCGCTAAGTACGGCATCGAACCGCTCGTGACGCTCTCGCACTACGAGACCCCGCTCGCGCTCGTGAACAAGTACGGCGGTTGGAAGAGCCGCGAGCTCATCGACCTGTTCGTGCGCTACGCCACCTGCGTCATGAAGCACTATCAGGGCAAGGTGAAGTACTGGCTCACCTTCAACGAGATCAACATGATGAGCATGGGGAGCTTCATGGCGGGCGGGCTTACGGATGGGAGCCCCCATGCGAAGGCCCAGGCGGCGCACAACCAGTTCGTGGCGTCTGCCCTTACGGTTCGGTCGGCGCACCAAATCTCCCCTAAGATCATGGTGGGTCAGATGCTCGCGTACAACCCCATCTACTCCTATTCCGCCGACCCCGCCGATCATCTGCTCGCCATGGAACGCGAGCGTGACGCGCTGTGGTATGCCGACGTGCAGGTGGGCGGCCACTATCCCGCCTATCGCTTGAGGGAGATGGAGCGCGCGGGCATCAAGCTGGAAATGGGCGAGAACGACCTCGAGCTTCTCGCAACCTATCCGGCAGATTTCCTGTCGTTCTCGTGCTACGGAGGCTCGACGGTATCGTTGCGCCAGAAGGAGCTCGAGGTCGCGTCCGGCAATCTCGCTTTCGGCATGGTGAAAAACCCCTACCTCGAGACCAACGCCTGGGGCTGGGCGACCGATCCGTACTGCCTGCGCATCGCCTTGAACGAGCTCTACGACCGCTATCACAAGCCGCTTTGGATCGTGGAGAACGGTATCGGCTGGAGCGACGAGGTGAAGGCCGACGGCTCCATCCATGACGGCTACCGCATCGACTACCTGCGCAAGAACATCCAGAGCATGGAGGATGCCGTGGAACTCGACGGCGTGGACCTCATGGGCTACACCATGTGGGGCTGCATCGACCTGGTCAGCGCCGGCACGGGCGAGATGCGCAAGCGCTACGGCTTCGTCTACGTCGACCGCGACGACGAGGGCAAGGGCACGCTCGCGCGCAGCCGCAAGGACAGCTTCTATTGGTACAAGAAGGTCATCGAGAGCAACGGCGAGGACCTAGACTAACCCTATGGGACAGGGGATAAGATTATGGACTGCTATTTCGGTATAGATGCGGGCGGCACTCAGGTGAAATGGGCGGTGGTGAACGCCGACTACCACATTGAGGAGCACGGAAGTATCCCAACATGCACCTCGCCCGCCGACCAGGTTATCGAAACGTTCCGCTCGGTGATCGAGCCCCATCGCGCCCGGGTGAGGGGTGTGGGAATAAGTATGCCCGGAGTCTTTTCCGAAGGCGATTCCGATGGCGTGGTTGGGGGAGGCGGCGCCCTTCACTGTTTGGACGGATATCCGCTCGGTCGCATCTTGCGCGAGAGCACGGGGCTTCCCGTAACCATCGAGAACGATGCGATGTGCGCGGCACTGGGAGAATATGCCGTCGGCGCGCTGAAGGGGGTCTCCCTGGGGTTGATGGTGGTGATCGGTACGGGTCTCGGCGGTGCCATCGTTGTTGACGGTCACATCTTGCGAGGCGCGCACAATCTCGCCGGCACCGTGTGCTTTGTGAGCAACGATGTGCGCAAGCCCGTGACCTTTGGGTCGGTGTACGGTGATGTCACCAGCTGGCGGGCGCTCCGAGACCAGGTGTGTGCGGCGAAGGGGATTGATCCGACCGATGATATCGACGGATATCGGATTTTCTCCTGGATTGAAGAGGGGGATGAGGACGCTCGTCGCGGTCTGGATGCATACGCGTTGGTCTTCGACAACATGCTGATGGGGTTGCAGTCGGTCATCGACCCTGAGGTCATCGTGGTCGGCGGCGGAATCAGCGCCCGTCCCGAGCTGTTTGAGGCATTTGAGCGCATGATGGATCAGGCTCACGTTCTTCCCATCATACCGAGGCCCTGCATCAAGCCAGCACAGAACGGCAACGATGCCAATTTGCTTGGCGCTGTGCGCACGCTGCGCCGCTCGCTTGGCGAGTGCGATTGATTGGCGGCTGGGGGCCCGACTCGCGGCCTCCTGTCCTAAAAAAAGAGTATGGGCTCCTTCGTTCATTCGAACGAAGGAGCCCACGTTTTGTAAGGGGCCTCCTGGCGAATTTTCATTCGCCAGGAGGCCTTTTGCTGTTGATCGAGAATGTCGCTGGACAGTTAGTTCAGATACGTATTTTTCAGAGGGTGTGTAAAGGCCGACCTGAGCCCGATTGGGCTGAATTTGACTTTCTGAACCGGTGGAGACGCTCATATAAGGGGGAGAAAGGTTGTCATGGGGCTCAAAGTGACTTCAAACCACTCTATTAGCGCTAAGAAGCACGGCCAAAAAATACGTATCTGAACTAACTGTCCACAACCCTCCGCAACCCTTTCATTCCAACCCAAATCAGCCAACGTACGTCATGGCAATCCCCGGTAGGTCGAAGCTGCTCTGCGGCGGCCCGGTGTTTTCATCTTCGCTCCGGTTGCTACGCAAAGTCGTTCAGATGAAAACACCGGGCCGCCGCAGAGCACCAACAGACCGCAGGGACGGGAGCAGCTATACTACTCTCAGTAGTTAAGGGTCGCGGATTGGCCGCGTCACCGCTCTCAACAGGAGGTCTTTGTTTATGGCAGATCAAAAGCCGGTTGTCGGGATCATCATGGGTTCCAAGTCCGATCTGGGCGTTATGGAAGGCTGCACCGCCGAGCTCGAGGCGCTCGGTGTGCCCTATGAGCTCGTGATTGCCAGCGCGCATCGTACGCCGGCGAAGGTCCACGAGTGGGCTTCGACTGCCGCCGGCCGTGGCATCAAGGTGATTATCGCCGCAGCCGGCAAGGCCGCGCATCTGGGCGGTGTCGTGGCTGCCTTTACGCCGCTGCCGGTTATCGGCGTGCCTATGAAGACGAGTGATCTGGGCGGCATGGATTCGCTCCTGTCGATGGTGCAGATGCCTTCGGGCGTGCCTGTGGCATGCGTTGCCATCAACGGCGCCAAGAACGCCGCCATCTACGCCACGCAGATTCTGGGTGCTTGCGATCCCGAGTATCGCGCAATTATCGAGAAGATGAAGCAGGAGATGGCTGACGCTTAAGCGGCTTGCCGTTCCGTTGTAATCATAGGGAGAGTCATGTCCGACTATCAGGGAAAACGTTTCTCGGCTTCTCAGATCCCCGATCCATCCAAGTCGGGATCGGCCCGCTCCATGCAGCAGGGTCGGGCATCCTCTCCTCAACAGGCTCGTGCGCCGCGCCCCGTAACGCCGACGTCCCATCGCCGTCAGGATACGCCGGCTGCGTTTCGCCCCTCGTCATATGGCACGGCAAAGAAGCAGGCCCGGTCGACGAGGCAACCGAGCGGCGCTCCGTCCAGCTACACCGAGCCGCCGCGTAAGAAGCGCCGCTCCATCATCCCCATTCTGCTCATCATCGTGGGCATCGGTCTGATCGTTGCCGCTGCCGCCATCTTTATCAATGCACAGATTGGCTACAAGCAGGCGAGCGATTCGTACCAAAAGATCGAGAAGCAGTACGTGAGCGATAAGGATGCGAGCGGCGTGCCGATTGTCGATTTTGACGCTCTTGCTAAGGCAAATCCCGAGATCGTGGGATGGATTTATGTGCCGGATACCAACATCAACTATCCCGTGGTGCAGGCCAAGGACAACTCTAAATACCTCAACACGCTGTTTGACGGTACGTCCAATGCATCGGGTGCGATTTTCTTGGACTTCGAAGATGTCGCGCCGGGCATGGTGGACCAGCAGACGACAATCTACGGCCACCATATGAACGACGGATCGATGTTTAATGTGATCTCGGACACCACCGACCAGGCGACGTTCGACAGCATCGAGTACGTGTACTACATCACGCGCGATGACACGTATAAGCTGAGACCGCTGGCGACCAAGGTGGTTGAGGATACGTACTCCAAGGCGCGCGCGACCAACTTTGAGGGCGACGACGGGCTGACGAATTATCTGTCCGAGATGCTTGACGGTGCCTCTGCCGTGGCGAGCGATGCCACCGATCGTGCCGCTTCGGCAACTAAGGTCGTAACACTTGTGACCTGCCGCTCACTGTCATTTAGCAATACGCGCGCCGTCATGGTACTCACGCCGGTCGAGGAATAAGCGGTTCGAGAGTAGCTAATTTGGGACGGGGCTCTTTTAGCTACCCCGGGTATGCAGAATGATTTTGCTGGGTTAGGTGACTGGGGTAGCTAAAAGAGCCCCGTCCCAAATTAGCTACTCGACGACGGAAAAAGGGGAAGCGATGCTTGAAAGTGGCAAATTGATGCCTTCGGTCGATGTGTGGCTGCGCGAAGCCAAGGCCGACGCTTCGGCGCCGGCGTGTGGCATGTACCTGACGCACAATGGCGTGGTGCGTGCGACACCCAAGTCCGAGGCGCGCGGTGTCGAGACCGATGGCGTGGCGCCGGGCCACAAGGTGGGCGGCATGGTGTTTGGCTTCGATGCCGAAAAGGTGCAGGCCGCTATCGAGTCAACGCGCACGATGCCGGGTATCGGCTATGTGCGCGTATGGCTGGCGAGCGGCGAGCTTGCCGTGGGCGACGATATCATGCTCGTGCTCATTGGCGGAGACATTCGCCCGCATGTGGTCGATGCCCTGCAGGCGCTCGTCGGCACTATCAAGAACGAGTGCGTGAGCGAGGTCGAGCGCGAAGCGTAACGCCTAGCCGGCAACCCGTGTACGTCTATAGCAAAAGCCCGCTGGCAGTTCAGGTAAATCTGCCAGCGGGCTTTGGTGTGTTGGGGCTGTTTTGTGCCGGCGCTCGCTACACGCGTGTGGCGTCCTTGGGGCTCATGGTCATGCTCTGGAAGCGATTTTCCATATACTCGTTATCGAAGTACTTTCCGTAGAACTGCGCAACGGGAATATCGCTGGCCGTGCCGTTGACACGCTGGTACCAGTAGTCGAGCGATTGCAGCGTCATGACGCCGTCGACCAGCATGATGATGGTAAAGATGACGGTGGCTGAGTAGCGATTCTTCCAGGGAATCATGTTAATGAGCTTGAGCAATCTGGGCAGCAGCAGCTTGATCCAGATGAGTCCGCCCAGACCCCACAGGCAGGCGAAGCCCGTGCAGGTGCGACCGCCCGTAAGCACGGCGAGCGGATCGGGCATGCCAAAGAGCTTCATGTGCGAGTAGTTCCACGAGACCACACCGAACGAGGTCTGCATAAACCAGCCCACAAAGACCTCAAAGCTTGCGCCAAGCAGGGCGCTCACCAAAAAGATAATGATGGGGTTCTTTTTGTAGAAGCGGTTGAGCACCATGGTCATGAGTACGGCGCCAAATCCGTAGATGGGGCTGAAGGGGCCAAATAGCATGCCGGCGCGGTTCTGGTAGACGCCTGGATCGTCGACCGTCATGTGCCAGATGTCCTCCAGGATCAGACCGAGCACGCAGCAGACAAAGAATACCCAGAACAGGTTGAAGTAGTTGAGCTTGATGTAGCCCTCGCCGGTCTCATCGCGGCCGAGCATACCCTCGGCGGCGGCGTCGCGATCGAGCATCTCCTGCAAGCGGCGCTGCAGTTCGCGCTCCTGACGAAGTGTTGGGTCAACAGTGGCCGAAAGCGCGACGAGGATGCCGAGCTGGATGGCGGGGCGCAGCAAGAACGGCCCGATACCCTGGAGCATCACGTCGACCAAAAGCTCAACGACGGTAAGTGCGATAAGGATATAGGACAGGCGCGCGGCGTTGCGGCGCTGGTTCTTGATGAGGTCCAGGCCAAAGATGATCAAGATGACCGCGCTCGCCGCCGAGAGCATGATGCCGGCGACGATAAGGCCGACCGCGACGAGCGTGTTGTCGCCGAGCTTGGCGGCGGCGTTGCCGTTGATGAGCGCGGTGATGACCCGCCACATAAAGGCGCCGACCGAAGGGAGCGTGCCTACGCCGGACAGGATGCACAGGACGGCGTACACCTTAATGATGAGGGGAATCTTCTTGACCTCCGTGGCGCTGGGGACGCTGGGGTCGAGTTCGTTTCGATCCATACGGAACCTTTCTCGTTTTGTTGTAGGTTACAAGGATACGCCGCCGACCTGCTAAAAGACAGGACGAATGGCCCAATTGCAGCAATGTAAGCCCTAACGGTGGGCGAGACGCGTCGCGACGGAAACATACGGGACCGTTGGCCCCGAGGGCGGGTTGCCCGATAAAATGTTTGGCCGCAAAACGGATTATAAGCTCGGTGGGCTTTTAAAAACCGCTGTTCATGCGCGGGAGTGCTTGTCTTGCCGTGCGTATAATAGGGCAGGTAACGCCAAATAACGAGGCTCTGAGGGGATGCCATGTCTCAAGAAACCATCCGCGCGGCCGAGCGTGCTACGGGACGGCTGACGACCATGTCGACGTATGATCCGGACTCCGACCAGCTGCATGAGGAATGCGGCATCTTTGGTGTGTGGGCACCCGATCGCGACGTGGCTCGACTGACGTACTTTGGTCTGCGTGCGCTGCAGCATCGCGGCCAGGAATCGGCGGGAATCGCCGTGGGCGATGGCGGCACGGTTATGGTTCGCAAAGACCTGGGACTGCTCGATCGCGTGTTCTCCAACGCCGACCTGTCGACGCTCTCCGGCCAGTTGGCTGTGGGCCACGTGCGCTATGGCACCGCCGGCGCCAAGAGCTGGGAAGCCTCGCAGCCGCATCTTTCCACCATCAACAGCGTCATCATCGCGCTTGCGCACAACGGCACCCTGGTTAACACTGACGAGCTGCGCCGCCAGCTGATCGAGCTCGGCGTGCCGTTCCTCTCCAATTCGGATTCCGAGGTCGCGACCAAGCTCATTGGCTACTTTACCCAGTGTACGGGCCACCTGCGCGAGGGCATTCGCAAGACCATGGAGCTCGTGCGCGGCGGCTACGCCATGACGCTCATCAACGAGCAGGCACTCTACGCTTTCCGCGACCCGCATGGCATTCGTCCGCTGGTGCTGGGCAAGCTCGTGGACGAGGGCCTGGACCAGGCCGACGCCGCATCCGTTTCGCAGCTACCGTCGCAAGACGACGCCGCGAGGGTCGACGCTGCCGCTCATGTCACGCGCGCTGGCGGCTGGGTCGTTGCCTCCGAGACATGTGCACTCGATATCGTGGGCGCCGAGTATGTCCGTGATGTCCGTCCCGGCGAGATCTTGCGCATCAGTGCCGAGGGCCTGGTATCCGAGCAGGGTGTGCCCGCTGCCAAAGAGCCCGCTAACTGCATCTTTGAGCAGGTCTACTTTGCCCGCCCCGACTCCATCATGAATGGCAAGAGCGTCTACGCCTGCCGTTACGACATGGGTCGTCAGCTGGCACACGAGGAGCCCGTCGATGCCGACCTGGTCATCGGCGTGCCCGACTCCGGTCTGCCGCCTGCGGAGGGTTATTCGCGCGAGAGCGGCATTCCCTTTGGCGAGGGCCTCATCAAGAATCGCTATGTGGGCCGTACGTTTATCGAGCCCACGCAGGAGCTGCGTGCCATGGGCGTGCGCATGAAGCTCAATCCACTGCGCGACAATATCGAGGGCAAGCGCCTGGTCGTCATCGACGACTCCATCGTTCGCGGCACCACCATGGTGCAGCTCGTCAAGATGCTGCGCAACGCCGGCGCCAAGGAGATTCACATCCGCATCAACTCGCCCGAGGTCATCTGGCCGTGCTTCTACGGCATCGATACCGACGTGCAGTCGCAGCTCATCAGCGCTAACAAGACGGTCGATGAGATCTGCGAGTACATTGGCGCCGATTCGCTGGCCTTCCTTTCGGTCGAGGGCCTGCTGAAGGTCATGCCCAAGGGCGGCTACTGCGATGCGTGCTTTACCGGCCGTTATCCCGTGGCGATTCCCGAGAGTTTTGGCCGCGACAAGTTTATGGAGGGCTTTAAGCCCCGCAACCTGGATAAGCCGCTGCACTTTGGCGACGACGCCGTGGTCGAGAAATACGATGACCGCAGCTGGGAAGAGAAGCACGGCGAGGCCTAAAACCTGCCATTTAGGGACAGGTTCATTTTGGTAGGTTTTACCTGCTGTTTTGTTGATTTGGCGGCGCGTGTTGTTACCGTGTGCGCCAACTTGAGGGCAACTATGAGCACTGTTTGGCGTCTGTGTGTCAAACGGTAGTGGGAGAGGAAGGCTCAGATGAGCGACAGCAAGCATGTGACGTATGAGGATGCCGGCGTCGATACCGCCGAGGGCGGCCGCGCCGTCGACGCTATTAAGCAAATGGTTAAGGATACCAACCGTCCCGAGGTTATCGGCGGCATCGGTGGCTTTGGCGGCCTGTTCTCGGCCGCCGCGCTTAAGGATATGGAAGACCCGATCCTGATCAGCGGTACCGACGGCGTGGGCACCAAGCTCGTCCTCGCCCAGATCATGGACCGTCACGAGACGGTGGGCCAGGACCTGGTCGCCATGTGCGTCAACGACATTTTGGCTTCGGGCGCCGAGCCGCTCTTCTTTTTGGACTATGTTGCCATCGGCCACATCGAGGCCGAGCACATGGCAAAGATCATCAAGGGCGTGGCAGACGGCTGCAAGCTCGCGGGCTGCGCGCTCGTGGGCGGCGAGATGGCCGAGCACCCGGGCGTCATGGCTCCCGCCGACTACGACCTCGCCGGCTTTACCGTGGGTGTCGTCGACCGTCCCAAGATGCTCGACCCCGCCAACGTCCGCCCCGGCGACGTGATTCTGGGCCTTCCCTCCACCGGCGTGCACTCCAACGGCTACTCGCTCGTGCGTAAAGTCATCGGCGTTGACGGCATCAAGCCGGGTACGCCCGAGGCCGCCGCTAAGGCCGAGGAGCTGAGCCGTCCGCTCGAGGAGCTCGGCGGCGCATCACTGGCAGACGCTCTGCTGGCCCCCACGCGCATCTATGTCAAGCCGATTCTTGAGCTGCTCCGCGGCGGCGCTCCGGTGCACGCCATCGCCCATATCACCGGCGGTGGCATCACCGAGAACCTTAACCGTGCGTTGGCCGACGACGTCGACGCCGTGGTCACCCGCAATGGCGCCGAGATGGGCTGGGACATTCCGCCCGTCATCACCTATGTGTCGCGCCAGGCCGAGCTTGCGCCCAACGAGGCATGCAAGACCTTCAACATGGGCGTCGGCCTGTGCCTGATTGTCGCCCCCGAAGACGAGGCCGCGGTAACCGATGCCCTGGTCGCGCTGGGCGAGAAGCCGTTCCGCGTGGGCGAATGCGTCGAGGGCTCCGGTAAGGTCGTGTACTCCGATGAGCGCTAACGAGCAGACGGCTGCCGCCAAGGGCCTGGGTTTTGCGCCCTATACCCGTCCGACCGGTACCGATACGGCCGAGCCGCTCAAGATCGGCGTGCTCATCAGCGGTTCGGGCACCAACCTACAGGCGTTGATCGACCTGATCGCCGCCGGCAAGCTCAATGCTTCGATCGAGCTCGTGGTGTCGAGCCGTCCTTCGGCCAAGGGCCTGCAGCGTGCAGAGCGTGCGGGTATCCAGACGCTGACGCTCTCCAAGGATGTCTACGCCGACCCTATCGCCGCCGACGAGATTATTGCGCACGAGCTTCTCGAGCGCGGCTGCGAGTATGTGGTCATGGCTGGCTACATGCGCATGGTGCATACGCCGCTGCTGGCGGCGTTCCCCAACCGCGTTGTCAATCTGCATCCGGCGCTGCTGCCGAGCTTTACCGGTGCGCATGCGATCGACGATGCCTTTACGCGCGGCGTCAAGGTGACCGGTGTGACTGTGCATTTTGCCAACGAGATCTACGACAACGGCCCCATCATTGCCCAGCGCGCGCTGGCTGTTGAGGAAGGTTGGGATGTCGACACACTCGAGGAGCACATTCACGCGATCGAGCACGTGCTGTATCCCGAAGTCGTGCAGATGCTCGCCGACGGCCGCGTTCATGTGCTGGAGAGCGGCAAGGTGGCAATTGACCCGGCGCGCCATCGTGCGTAAAAGGATTCGCTTGGTTTTCATTGCACGTAAACTATCAAAAAAGCTGATTGGGGCATGTGGAATCACATGTGCCCCAATCAGCTTAATATCTCTTTGATTTTGGGCTCTGGATAACGTGACGGGCACCATTCCCATTCCAAGAAATCCGATAGGGCCTCGTCCGTGTGTGGGCGGGGCCCTTTTGCGTGGGCTTATCTGTTTGCTATACTGCTAGCAAGTAGAGAGGAGCCGCTATGGGTGCAGCAACGGTGCAGCTCAATACGCGAATCGATCCTATGCTCAAGGCTGGTGGCGATGCGGTCCTGACACGCAATGGATTGGGGCCGAGCGATGCCGTTCGTGCGCTTTGGGCCTATCTTGTCGAGCATCAAGCGTTGCCGGGATTTATGGTGACGGATAAGCGCGAGGCACCCCGCGCGGAGAGCCTGGCTGAGCAGGGGTGTGGCCTCGCTTTTTCATCGCTGGGGCTAAATGCTTCGGATTTTGCGCCAGTTGGATCATCTGCGGAAGACTGGGATGCCGTACGAGATGATATGTATGACACGATGATTGCCGATATTGAGGCGAATTGTCGATGATCGAGGCAAAGCATCTCTTGGTAGATACGAACGTTTGGCTCGATTATTACCTGCAAGAGGGGGCGTTCGACGAAGCGAAGAGATTAGTTGAACTGGCCGAGGCGGGAAAGATTGACCTTCTGTACGCGCCCACGACGGTAAAGGATGTGTTCTATATCCTGCCTCGGCGTCTGGCCCGGCGGAATGCGAATGGGATTAACGTTTCGTTTGCCTCGGCGTCATGGGCCTGTATCGAGCACATGATGCAGGTGGCAACTGCCTCTCCGCTTTCGTTGGCAGAGTGCGAGATGGCGCGCATGCTTGGCAAGCGCATGCCGGATCTCGAAGACAACCTCATCATCGCTTCGGGCGAGACGGCAGATGTTGACTACGTGGTCACGAGCGACCGGCGCATGCTGGAGGCGATGCCCGAGGTGTGCTTGACGCCTGCCCGCGCACTCGAGATGATTGGGATCCTCGGCTAACCTTGCCTGTCTGGTTTCGCTATCATATGGGGCATTGTGAACCTCATGCAACTTTGGAGGACGGTATGGCGGATAACGCCGAGATGCTATTCGCGCCTGAGCTGGTGTTTTTTGATTGGGAGTGCGCAACGCCGGATGAGGTGTTTGCGCGGCTCGAGGGCGAGCTCGCTCCGCGCGGCTACATTGCGTCCGGTTGGCTCGATGCCGTCCGTACGCGCGAGGACATCTATCCCACGGGCCTCGCTATGCCGGCGGCCAATATTGCCATTCCGCATACCGATCCGGGGTTTGTGGCTAAGCCCTATATCGCGGTGATTAAGCCCTCCGCGCCCGTGACGTTCAATGCTATGGCGGGTATGGGTGCCCCCGTGCCGGCGCAGATCATCATCAATCTGGGTATTGCCGAGCCGGGCGGCCAGGTCGAGGCTCTGCAAGCGCTTATGAATATCTTTATGGATGCTGACGCCGCAGCCGACGTGCTCGGCCAGACTTCGTCCCAGGGCATGGTCGACGCCATCCGCCGCCACTTCTAAGACTGGCACCTTTGCACCAAAATGGTGCAGATTGACCTGTCTCCCATGCACCAGGTGTGCCGCGGGGCTGCGTTGTGACACAATGACGTTTGTTCGATTCGTGATGCGAAAGGCCAACTATGGCAAACAAGAAAAAGAACCCCGAGGTCGCGCCGACGTCCGAGCAACGGTCCCGCGCCGCCTCCAGCTCTCGCAAGAAGCAGCGCAAGACGTACGTGTCCAAGACCGTCAAGATCGTCCTGGTGGTTATCGGCGTGCTGGCAATGCTGCTTTCCGTCTCGGCCATGGCGTGCTCCGGTTTGATGTCGCAGACCGAGAACAATAACTCGGGTTACAAACTGACCGGCGGCGTGGCTGCTACTATCAACGGCACCAACCTCACCGAGGACACCGTAACCAAGCAGATCATGAGCATGCGCACGTCCTACGGCTACACCAAGGATGAGGATTGGGCGCAGTATCTGGTTGACAACGACCTGACGCCCAAGAAGTACCGCAAACAGCTCATCGATTCCTATACGCAGCAGATTCTGCTCCAGCAGGCGCAGAAGGAGAACGGCGTGACGGTTTCGGACGAGGAAGTAGAGAAGGCTTGGAAGGACGCCTGCAAGAGCGCGGGCGGCGCCAAGACCTTTAAGGAGACCCTTAAGACCTACGGCTATACCGAGGACACCTACAAGGACTCGCTCAAGGAGAGCCTGGCGCAGCAGAAGCTTAAGGATGCCGTTGCTCCCACCAGCAAGCCCAAGGACAGCGAGATTGTCGATTACATTAACGAGAACCTGTCTAACTACAACGATGCCCGCCGCTCGTCGAACATCCTGATTAAGGTTGATTCCGACGCTTCCGACGAGGACAAGGCCGCCGCCAAGGCCAAGGCGCAGGAGTGCCTGGATAAGATCAACTCCGGCGAGCTGAGCTTTGAGGATGCCGTGAAGCAGTATTCCGACGACACCGGTTCCAAGGAGAAGAAGGGTGACGTGGGCTGGGATAAGCTCACCACCTTTGTCGACAGCTACCAGACGGCGCTCGAGGGCCTTAACAAGGGCGATGTGAGCGACGTGGTCGAGTCGACGTATGGCTACCACATCATCAAGTGCACCGACTACTTCCATGTCGATGGCCAGGTCGATGACATCAATCAGGTGCCCAAGGCTATTAAGAAGTACGTTTCCAATGTGGTGAAGACCCAGGCATCGGGCACGGCATACAACGAGTGGCTGGAGAAGTACACGAAGGATGCCGACATTACCGTCAACCCCATGCCCAAGGACGTGCCCTATAACGTGAGCCTGAAGGGCGTCACCAAGAGCTCGACCGACGATTCGTCGACGACTGAGTAATCAAGGGGCGGTGCTCGTGCGAGTGCCGCCCACACTATTGAGGAGGATTTGCAGATGACCAACGAAGAGCTGCAGCAGGAAATGATTGCCGCCATGAAGGCCAAGGACAAGGTTCGCCTGTCTATCATTCGCCAGGTCAAGGCCGAGGTTAAGAACATCGAGGTCAACGAGCGCCGCGACGTGACCGAGGAAGACGTCAACAGCATGATCAAGCGTCTGATTAAGCAGACAAGCGAGACGTTGGAGATGTCCATCAAGGCCGGTACCGATCAAGATCGTACCGACAACCTGACCGAGCAGGTCAAGATTCTGGAGAGCCTACTGCCCGCGCAGGTTTCGGGCGAGGAGCTCGAGGCTCTGATTGAGCAGGTCATCGCCGAGCTGGGCGCCACGTCCAAGAAGCAGATGGGACAGGTTATGGGGGCGCTCGGCAAGGCCACCGGCGGCAACTTCGATAAACCGGCCGCGGCAAAGATCGTCGGCGGCAAACTCGTGTAGGGACGAGCGGTACATAGTTGGTGTTGAGGGGCGTGACCATTGCGGTCGCGCCCCCTTTTTTGTTGGCCGATGAAGGGCGCCTCCCTTGGCTGGTCATTGGGCGCTCATTGGGGACAGGCTTAAATGAGTGCCCTCTCATTGGGTACTCATTTAAGTCTGTCCCCAATGAGTGGGTTAAAGGTTGCGGGTTCTTTACGGGAATGCAGTGTGGGCTGCGGAAACGTGGTTCTTTCCGTAAAATAGAGCAATTCGTGTAAGCGCAGGAAAGGGATATTCATGGCAGACATGATCGAGATCAAGCATCTCAACAAGTACTTTGGCGACCTGCATGTGCTCAAAGATATCAACCTCACCGTCAAGCGCGGCGAGAAGCTCGTAATGATCGGGCCTTCCGGCTCGGGCAAGTCCACGCTCATCCGTTGCGTCGATTATCTGGAGGAGCCCACGTCGGGCGAGGTCATCATCGACGGTACGCCGCTCACCAAGAAGAATCATCTGGAGATGGCTCGTAAGTACAGCTCCATGGTGTTTCAGCAGTTCAACCTATATCCCAACATGACGGTGCTGGGCAACCTGACGCTCGCGCCCATCAAGCTGCAAAAGAAGAGTAAGGAGGAGGCGACCGAGATCGCCATCGCCGCGCTCAGGCGCGTCGGCATGGCGCATAAGGCCGGCGAGTATCCGCAGAACCTCTCGGGCGGTCAGCAGCAGCGTATCGCCATTGCCCGTGCCCTGTGCACCAAGCAGCCCATCATCCTGTTTGACGAGCCGACCTCGGCGCTCGACCCCGAGATGGTCCAGGAAGTCCTGGACGTTATGATCGAGCTCGCGCAGGAGGATATCACCATGATCTGCGTGACGCACGAGATGGGCTTTGCGCGCCAGGTGGCCGACCGCGTCATCTTTATGGAGGACGGCCGCATCCTGGAGGAGGGCACACCCGAGCACTTCTTCGATAACCCCGAGAACCCGCGCTGCCGCGAGTTTCTGTCCAAGATTCTGCACTAGGCGCGGTGATGGACATGACGGATATGACGAGGGCGGCCGTGTCGCGCCGCCACTTTTTGCAGCTGGCGAGCGCCGGTATGCTCGCGCTGACGGGGACCGCGCTTACCGGTTGCGGCAACTCCACCGGCGGCGAGGACTCCGACAAGGGGTCTAAGCTTGCGGCCATCAAGTCGCGTGGCCATCTGAATGCCGGCGTTAAGAAGGACGTTCCCGGCTACGGCTATTACGACACCGCCAAGGGCCGCTTTGAGGGCATGGAGGTCGATTTGTGCTACCAGATCGCCGCTGCCGTCTTTGGCGTGAGCTACAAGGAGGCCCGTGCCCAGGAGCTTGTCGAGTTTACTGACGTAACGCCCAAGACGCGCGGCCCGCTGATCGATAACGGCCAGCTCGACGTGGTCGCGGCGACCTACACCATCACCGACGAGCGCAAGAAGAGCTGGGATTTCTCGACGCCGTACCGCACCGACTACGTGGGACTCATGGTCAAGAAGCGTTCGGGCTTTACCTCGATTGAGGACCTGGACGGCAAAGTCATTGGCGTGAGCCAGGGTGCAACCACGCAGGGCCTGATCGAGCAGATGATCAAGGACAACGGCTTTAGCTGCAAGCCCGAGTTTAGGGCCTTTAGCGGCTACCCCATCATTAAGAGTTCGCTCGATGCCGGCAATATCGACGTCTTTGCCATGGACCGCTCCACGCTGGCTGGATACATGAACGAGACCGTCGAGCTGCTGCAACCCGAGGTCAAGTTTGGCGAGCAGGGCTACGGCGTGGCGACCAAGAAGGGCTGTGATCTTTCGGCCGTGGTCGATCAGGTGATATGCGATCGCCTGGCCGACGGCTGGCTCGACCAAGAGGTTAAGACCTGGGGTCTTGTATAGGCGCATCGTCCAAGGAAGGAATCAAATGCTCGAAGGATTGTTTGACGCCGACCGCTGGTCGACGACATTCCAAAACATGGGGCCCTTCTGGGAGGGCTTTGGCGTGACGATGCAGGTGGTCGTTGCCGGCCTGCTGCTGTCGCTGGTGTTGGGCACGCTGCTTGGCGTGTTCTCTACCACTCGTTCTCGCGTTCTGCGCGCCATAAGCCGCGTGTACGTGGAGTTTTACCAGAACACCCCGCTGCCCGTGCAGGTGCTCTTTATGTACATGGCCGGTCCGCAGTTTTTGCAGGCCATAACCGGTGCCGACCAGCCGGTGCGTATCGCGCCGTTTGTGCTGGGCTTCTTGGGCGTGGGCCTGTATCACGCTGCCTACATTTCGGAGGTCATCCGTACCGGTATCGAGGCCGTTCCGCGTGGCCAGATGGAGGCGGCCCAGAGCCAGGGCTTCACCCGTGCGCAGGCATACTGGTACATCGTGCTGCCCCAGACGTTCAAGATCATTCTGCCGCCGCTGTGTAACCAGGCACTCAACCTGGTCAAAAACACGTCGGTGCTGGCGCTTGTGGCCGGCGGCGACCTTATGTACCGTTCCGACAACTTTGTGAGTCTGTACGGTTACCTGCAGGGATACATCGTCTGCTGCCTTATGTATTTCATCATCTGCTTTCCGCTCGCCATGCTGGTGCAGTGGCTCGAGCGCCGCTCCAAGGAGCGCCCGCGCGGCGTGAGCCTGGCCGAGCTGGGGCTCGACAACGTAGAGGAGGCCTAGCGAATGGAAATCTTCAACGCGACCAACCTGCTCTACATTTGGGGCGGCTTTGTTAAGACAATCGAGATCTCGGCGCTGTCGATCTTTTTCTCGCTCATCTTTGGCACGGTGCTGGCGCTCGTTAAAAGCTACGCGCCCCGTCCATTCCGTATTTTGGTGAGCGCCTATATCGAGCTGTTCCGTTGCACGCCAAACTTGCTGTGGATCCTGTTCATCTACTTTACGGTGCAGGGTTTGGACATTGTGATTTCGACCATCGCCTTTACGCTGTTTACCAGCGCTGTTATGGCCGAGATTGTGCGTGGCGGCCTCAACTCGATTCCGCGCGGCCAGTTTGAGGCGGCGCAGAGCCAGGGCTTTGGCTTCTTTGCCACCATGCGCTATATCATTCTGCCGCAGACGTTTAAGACGATCATTCCGGCGCTGTTTAGTCAGTGCACGACCGTCATCAAGGACAGCTCGTATCTTTCGGGCATTAACGTGGCCGAGCTCATGTACACGGCAAACGTCGTGATGGCCCACGCGATCGACCTGTCGCAGGTGCTTATGCTCTACGGCCTGGTGTTTGCGATGTACTTTGTGCTCAACTTTGGTATCTCGCTGCTGGTGAGGGCATATCAGCGTCGCATTGTGGCCGCATAGTCCTGCTTCCCCAAGCACGGCACCTTGCCCCTCAATCGTCGCTTGCGTACATTTAGTACGCGGCGCTCCTCTTTCGGGGCAATCTGCCGCACTTGGGAAACCAGGACGAAGGTGGGGGCAAAATGAATGTGACAAAGGGACTGTCCCTTTGTCACATAGAGAAAGGAATCGCGATGAGCGATCTGGAGAACAAGAAGAATCCTGTGGTCATTACCATCGCGCGCGACTTTGGCGCCGAGGGCCACGAGATTGGCCGCATGCTTGCCAACGAGTTGGGAATTCCGCTGTACGACAACGAGCTGCTGGTGCGCGCGTCGATGCGCGCGGGTGAGTCGCTCGATAAGATGGCCGCTTATGACGAGCGTCTGGCCGTGGAGAACATGGCGTTTCTGCCCGACCGCTACGATGCGCGTTCGTACTCGGACAAGTTGTTCCAAAAGATGAGTCAGGTGATTTTGGACCTGGGCGAGACCGAGAGCTGCATTATCGAGGGTCGCCTGTCCGATTACCTGCTGCGTAACAACCCTAATCACATTGCCGTGTTGGTGACCGCACCCTTTGAGGACCGCGTCGAGATCGTGCGCAAGAAGCGTGGGCTCAACAAAAAGAAGGGCGCCAAGCTGGTCAAGCAGCAGCAGAAGGCACGCGAGGCGTTCTATAAGCGCTACAGCGCCGGAAAGTGGAAGATGACGAGCGGCAAGGATATCGTCGTCAACCGCGCCAAGCTGGGCCGCGAGGGCTGCAAAGACGTCATAGCCGCTGCCTACCGCTACAAGGTGGCTCAGCTCGAAGGCTAGCCGACCAAAAGCCATCACAAAGGGGACAGGCACCTTTGTGATGGCTTTTGCTTTAGGCGGAGGGGAAGGCCTTGGTGAGACCGGCGCGCGTCTGCGTGTCGGTCTTTTGGTAGATAGAGCTCAGGTGGCGCTGTACCATGCGCATCGAGATACCGAGCTCCTCGGCGACCTGCTTGAGCGGGCGTTCGTCTTGGGTTACAGCCATGAGCACGTCGACTTCGCGCGGGGTGAGAGCGTGGTTGGTGATGAAGGCCTGACGCTGCTCCTCGATGGTGGGGGCGGCGAGTGCTTCTTCTGCCAGCTGTTCGCGCTCGCGCTCCTGCCCGGTTTGGGGTAGACGGAACAGGCCGGCTGCCACGAATGCCGCGCAGGCGGCGACGAGCAAGACGAGTGCACCGATCATGATGAGGGCAACGTTACCCGAGGTCACGAGGGTAAGCGAGATGCTCGATGTAGTGAACGCGCATACGTTGTTGGCCGCGCGGCCCATGCCGGCCCATAAGGCGGGCGCGTGCATGCGCGGCGCTAGCTGTGTAAACGTGGCGGTGAAGAACGTGACGAAAAAGCCTGAACTCAGGTAAAAGACGATGAGGCCCAAGTTGGGGTCGGCGCCGGCTTCCACGGCCAAGATCGAAATGCAGGAAAGCACCGTGACGCCGAGCATGACGAGTCCCATATAGCGACGCTCGGCAAGGTCAAAGATGATGCCGGCAAGCAGACCGCTCGCTGCCAAAAAGAGGCGTGGCCAGGTTTGCACGGCAATGGTGCCGTGGGCGTTTGAGAACGTGACGACGTTGTCGAGGGTGGAGAACAAGCAGGCGAGAATCATGACGAGTGCGATGCTCCAGCACGCCTGTTTGGCGAGGGCGTGTGAGGGCTCGGCTAAGGGATTGATGGTGCGACTGGAGCCCTTGTCTGTCGCTTGGGGAGCGGCGCTGAGGGCGGAGATGACGATCGTCGCCGTGCCAAGAACGATAAGCTCCGCGATGCCGCCGCAGTCGAGCAGGTTGATCGCGAACTGCATCAGGATGCCTGCGGCATAGGCCGCTCCGGCGCCGGTGGCGAGTTTTGGGTCATCTTGGAACGCCATCGAGAATGTGTGGTGCGCCGCGGCGCCCAGTAGGCCGAGTCCGAGGAATGCGAGACATCCCAGAATCTCGAGCGCAAGCGGGCTTGTGGGGGACTGGATCTGGGTCAATCCCAGGATGGCGATGGGAACAGCGGCGTTGGCGGCTGCCAGTGAATGGCCTTTGCGCTGTGCGAGCCCGAGCAGCGGCGCGTACCCGATAAAGCCGAGCACGCTCGCACCCAGAATAAAGCCCTGTGCGATTACAACGCGTTCGGCATCGGCGAGCAGCCCGACGTTGACGTCGAAGCGAAACTCGGCGGCAAGGAAGGCGAAGGTGAAGAGCGCGAGTGCCAGAAGCGCGTTGATTTTAGACTTGCTCAGGTTCAAGGACGGTCCTTTGGGTGGATGAATAATCGTGTCCTCGATTGTAGCGTTCCCGGGACGAGTGCGGCGATGGCGAAATCATATTGAATTAAATCGCAGGTAGAGGCCTAGGTTCGCATCTACGAACCTAGGTATACGGAGTCATTTGACACATCTTGGTGCTACAGGACCACCGCAAAGGGGACAGGCACCTTTGTGGCGGTATGTCCCTACAACCAAGGAGGGCGTTATGTGCGGAAGCCACTTTGATAAGCAAACTCAGCATGAGCGCACCTGCTCACTGGTTCACGGTACCTGGCGCTGCGCGGGCGTGAGGATTGCCAGCGTTGGTGCGTGTGCGCTTATGGTTGGCCAGCTGTTGCTGCCGAGCGTGGCGCTGGCGACGGAATGTGCCGATCCTGTCGCTGCGGCGGACGAGGTTGCCGCAGCTCCGGTGACGCCGACGGTTGCGGAGGATACGGCGGCTCCGGCGCCGGTACCGGTGGCCCCGGCTGCGCCGATGACTGACGCGGCTCCGGTGGCGCAATCCACGGCAGAACCTCAGCAGGCTCAGCAGGACGCATCAGCGGCAACGGCGAACGATGCGACACCCACTGAACAAAACACTCCCAGCGACAACGCCGCCACACCGGCAAGCGACGCCATCATGCCCTGTGGCGTGACCGATGTGGCAGGCGAGGGCGGCGTTAGGGTCAATACGACCGTGGTTCCCCACTACACGGACTGCGTGCTTCCGAGCAATGTCACACTCGAAAAGGGCCAGTCGTATACCTATGATTTTCCCGATGTTGAGGGCGGCATGCCGGATAAGCCGCTCTGCAAACTTGTCGAAACCAAGTACTACCGGGCCGATGCTGTTTCGGGCACCCTGGCTGAAGTCCAGGACACATCTATGTCCGATGTGACGGCTCACTTTGAGCCTGTTGGCGATCACATGAGGCTGACGCTGACCTTTACGGGTGGCGCGGCAGGCGGCTCGTATCGACTCACGCGCAATGAGGTTCTTTATATTGGCGCGGCACTGACGTATACCGGAACTGACTATGGCACCGACTATGAAGGTGACAACAGCTACGCGGGCAGCTCGATTACCCTCAACGAAACCAGGGACGACTATTACCTCCGCTACGCCATCAATAGCGAAATTACGCTTGATGCATCGGAAAACGAAGCCCTCCATAACCTGAACGTCAACGACGTGAAGACCGACTACGCGCCCGGCGAGGTACCGTGCGCGACCGCGACGATTCCCGCTGCCGATGCCGACAAGTACGAGATCGCGTATGAGTGCTGGGAGGAGATGGAGCTCAATATGGAATCCGGGGAGTCGGTACCCGTTGCCTTCTGGTATTCCGATCCTGCCAAGTATCCGACGGGCGCGAGGAGGATCGAGTACTTCGAAGAGGGCAAGTTCTACATGTACTCCGTTGAGCTGAGGTTCAAGGGCGACAATACCGTGGCCGATGACTGCAATATGAACGTCAACGGCCGTTGGGTGCCCCACATCAAGACCGTCAACGGCGTCTTCGCGCCAAACGCTGACAATATGCTATGCGAGGCTCCGATTGATGAGTGGCGGGCAATCGACCTTATCGAGATTAACGGCGCCATGACCACCTTTAAGGCGGGCGACAGGCCGGTCTTTACGGCGGGTACTCCGGCGGGTTCCGACTCTATTCTCCAGTGCGAGTTCTGGACGGGCAGCGACGGCAGCGAAGTAAATTCCGTTGAGTTTTGGGACCAGAACATCACCAATCACATCGACGCCTTTAAGCCCGGTGTGACCTATCGTTACGGCCTGTACTTTAAGCCGGCGCGCGGTTTCTACTTTACGCCGAACACCAAGCTGATGGTCAATGGCGTGGAGTGTGGATATCAGGCGAGCGAGGCAAGCGAGATCGATCCCGAGAGCGGTTGGATCTACACGCTATGGCTGAGCACCAACCTGACGTTTACGCCCGAGGCCACGCCGGCCCCGGTCGATCCCGAGAAGCCGGCGCCGCAGCCTGAGGTCAAGCCCGAGACCAAGCCTGAGGTGAAACCCGAGACCAAGCCCGCGACAAAGCCGGTCGCGACAACTACCCCGACCAAGACGGTTGAGAAAGCCACGCCGGCCAAGAAGCCCGATATAGCTCTAGTCGCCACGGGCGACACCACCGCGATGACGGTCGCTGCCCTAGGCATCGCCGGTGCAACCGTTGCCGCGGCCGGCATCGCCGCGACCAAGCGCCGCAAGCGCTAGGTTTTTTGGTGGCAGCGCCCATCCTCGGCTTTTGCAAGATCTCAATCTGTAACACCAAACTGCCCAAAACGGTTCTAGATGTTACAGATTGAGATGAGCCGAATGGCCGTCAATCTTACGTCTTGATCTGTAACACCAAGCGGGGAATTTGACCTCTAACTGTTACAGATTGAGACAAACTGGCCGGCCAAGTCCAGAACCACCACAAAGGTGCCTTTCCCCTTTTTGGTGGTTTGCGCAGGTAGAACGGTAGGTTCGTATATATGAACCTACCGTTCGCTTTGTTTTTGGACAACGATTACGCTGGATGACTTTTGGTTTCAGGAAAGGAACGACCATGAGGTGGACTACTGCTCGAGCGCTTTGCCGCCGGCTGACGGTTGCCACGGTGACCCTCACCATGGTGACGGGTTCGTTGCCCGCGGGCGCGTTTGCCGAGACCCTCACCACCGACGGCACTTTTGTGCAGACGGATAACGGCCAGGCAGTCGACGCCGCCCCCGCCGATTCGGCTGACGCCCAAACGCCAGACTCTGCTTCCGCCGACCCCGCGCCCGATGCCGGCGCTGCCGACCCCACAGTGCTCGATACCGGTGACACCCCTACGCCCCCGGCTTCCGAGATTGCATCGGCGGCGGGCCTGACGGGCGCCGGGCAGACCGAGAGCACACCTGCGGGTGCGCTCGCCACCGATCTTGTCGAGGGCAAGGAACTCGCCGAGCAGCAGAAGCAAGAGGAGGCTTCCGGTGCCGAGGCAACCTGGAACGAGAAACTTGAACTCTGGGCAACCTCTAAGGGCGCCACGGGCGTAAAGGGCGAAGACGACGATGGCTACGTGGCCGGCGAGCAGACCCCCGCGCAGTACTACTTCTCGATCGATAGCCTCACCAACGAAATTTCTATCAAGTATGGCGACGCGGGCATTACCACGTTGGAGGTCCCCTCGACCATCGACGGCAAGCATGTCGTAAGCCTTACGGGTATGGGAAGCGCTGCGCTCACATCGATTACCTTCGCTTCGAATTCGCATGTCCGCTCGGTTGGCGGCTTGGGCGGCAGCAGCATCAAGGAAATCGCACTGCCCGATTCGGTTGAGGAGTTGGGCTGGAATGCGTTTACCGGGAGCAAGACACTTCAGACGGTGACCTGGCCCAACAACGCGGCCTTTACCACGATTCCCGAGCAGGCCTTTGAGGGCTGCGAGCAACTTGACGACAATGTGGTGGCAACGCTGCCGCCTTCGGTTAAGACTATCGACTATCGTGCCTTCGCCAATTGCGGCGTGCCGCAGTTCCATGTCTCGGACACAACGGTACTCACCTTTACGCAGATCAACGTGCCGGGCACGGTGGAGCGGATTGAGAGCTATGCCTTTGACGGGTGCTCGCATGTGTCGTCGGTGACGATCGGCGATGGCGTCAAATATATCGGAGCGCACGCGTTTACTTACCTCGATCCCGCGCTGGCCGGTAAGGAAATCGTTGTGCCCAAGAGCGTGCAGTCGATTGATCTGGAGCCGTTCGACAACACGCGTAATACCAGCAGCGCCGGCACCTCGACCACCAACCACAATGCGGTGACCCTGCGCGTCATGAATCCCGACATCAAGCTCGAAGAGGCGGGCCTGTACACCAACAACGTGACGATCGATGGCGTCGATTACCTGATGCCTTTTAGCGAGGGCCAGACCATCTATGCCTATGCGACGGACTCGGCGGGCAACCCCTCGATGATCAAGAAGATTGCCGATGCCGTCGCCGATCGCATGGACTCGGCCGACCCAACGCGTCCCGCCTATACCTTTGAGTGGATGGGCGAGGACGCCCAAATCACGGGCAAACTTCCCCAGGGCGCGGCGGCCGTGCTCGTGCAGGCGGGGCAGTCCACGCCGTTGACGGTTGGCGACGACGGCTCCGTTGCTGCCGACGTCCTCTCCAAGACGGCAGCAACGCTGCGCATTTCGCTCAGCGGTTACTATGACATGGTGATGGCGCGCCCGGGCGACCAGATGACGGGCACATGGAATATCGGGGAGATTAAGGCGGAGGACTTTACCAAGATTCCGGCTTCGCGTGCGATTGAGCTCAACGTGGGCTATCTCGAACCGGTCGCAGGCCAGGATAAGACCGAACGCATTGAGCTCGATAGTCTCGATAACATCGATCTGACGGTGAAGAGCGGCGGCAAGACGCTTAAACCCGCCAAGGGCGACAGGGAAAACGACTACCGTATCCAGGGCACAGTGCTCGTGGTGTCGCAGGCCATTGCCGACGCGGACCAGGATCTGGAGATAACGCTCGAGCCCAAAGACAGCCTCAAGCTGGGTGGGGCGACGGCGACGGTGAAGCCTTCGGTCGGCAAGGTCGATATCGACTTGAAGCCCTGGGGCACGGCGACGGTCACGACCAAGGGCGACTACCAGGGCGCCAACCGCGTGCTGGTGTTCCGTACGTCCGACGGCAGGCTAGTCGCCGACGGCGTCACCTATCTGATGGGTTACGAAGACGATGGCACCACGCCTATCATGAAGGCCGAGACGCCGCGCCTTAAGGCCGGTTCGTACACCATCGTCGCCTTTAACAAGACGAGCTACGACATCCAAGCGACGAGCTATTCCACGTTTAGCCGCCTGGGACTGACCGTGGGTAAGCATATCGCGCAAAAACAGGTGAAGATCGAGGACGGCAAGCAGCTCAACGTGACGCTCGACGTGCCGACGTTTGACGTGGAGACGTATCGTGCCGAGCGCGGGCTGACGGCGGGCTCGGTTATCGCTGATTCGTCCGCGGTCGTTGGCGTGGAGACCGAGCTGCGCATTCATTACGAGCTCAAGGACAGCCAGGCTGCCAAGATTGAGATTCCGCTTGCCAAGGATGCCGTCGAGGATGTGTCCGCAGGCGCTCGCGAAGCCGGCGCAAGCTCCGATGCCATGTGGGCTGACACAACTTGGGAGGGCGACAACCTCGTTCTCGATATGAAGAAGAGCGCGGGCGCCGATGTTTTTGTGCGCTTTAAGCCTAAGTCCTCGGGCACCTATGCCATCTCGCCGCTCATTACGCTGGGCGAGGTGACATTGCCGCTGGGAAGCACCACACTCGAGGTTAGCGGATCGCGCATCGAGGTCGACAACACCGACGTTCACAGCCTGCTGGGCAATGTGGCCTACGTTTATGCAGCGCCGGGCAAGAGCGTGCAGCTCACCGTGGGGACGGGCTCGTCGGCTGCAAAGTACACCGGCAAGACCAATAAACTCGGCCGTGCCAAGATTGAATACGACCTGCCGCAGGATACGCTTGCCGCCGAGCGTGTGACGCTCGAGGCGCGCGTGGGCTCGACCGATGTTGCCGCCGCTGCCGCAGAGGTGACGGCTCGCAACTACGTGCGCTATGTTCCGAGCGCTTCGGTCTGGAGCTTTGATGTGACGTATCGTGGCGGTACGCAAAACTTGGTCAAGGACGGCAAGGACACCGGCAAGAGCCTGTGGACCTTCCATCATCTGCCACAAAAGAAGAACGCCTACTGGACCTTTGACATCACGCTCGAGGTGGGAAACGAAGAGGCCGCCGACACGCTCGACCTGTACGTGGACTGCGTGGATGGCAAGACGGTGACGATTCCTCTGACTCAAAAGTCGCGCGAGGGCACCCGTGTGCGCTATGTGGCGGAGTATGTGGACGAGGGCTACCTTAAGCTGCTCGACGAGTTTAACAAGGCGAATGACTCGACCTATGTGAACTGCGGCAACTTTGAGCAGATCTTTATGCCGCAGACCTACCGCATCTCCAATGCCCAGCTTATGACCATGCTGAGTTTTGACGCCAAAGCTTCGGCCAAAAAGCATTCCGCCGCGGCCGAGGAGCGCCAGCAGGAGTTCTCGAATGCCGTGCAGCAGTGGCGCGAGTATATGATGGATAACTCGTTTAATGATGTCGACGAGGCCTTTAACGACGCGATTGACCGGATGGTCGCCGATGCGTTTGCCGAGGAGGACGAGAACGGTAAAGAGGACGAAGCCCAAGGTGGAGCTGCCCGCAAGGCTCGTCGCGCCCCTGCCGCCAGCGACGGCGAGGGCGATGATGCTGGCAACGAGGAGGCCGCGCAGTTTGCGGCTGAGCTCAAGGCCGCGGTCGGCGGGTCGGCGGCGCTGCTGACCCAGCAGGGCGACAGCTATGGCGTCAATGTGGACAAGATGATCTTTGAGGATGCTTACGGCACCAGCGAGGATTGGTATCAGGAACTCGCGGCGGCCCAGGGTGCGAACCCTGCGGATGCGGCCGCCATCAAGGAGCTCGTCGACCATGCATCGCGAGCGGAGTTTATCGCCCAGCAGGCCGAGGATCTGGTGGGCCAGTCGATGGGTATCGGCCGGCTCAACCAATACGGAAGCTGGAATGACGCAACCGCTGCGGCGCTCAACAAGTGTGCGGGCATTAAGGCCAGCGAATACAACGGCCAGTCGACGAGCGGGTTTAACGATTTGGGCCAGGCGCTCGGCAGCTCGCTGAGCTACAAGGCGGCTGACGACGATACCATCAAGGGCTTTAAGGTCGCCGCGCCCGATGGCGAGCAGACGGCCTATATAGAGTCGGAATTTATCGAGAACTCCAATAACAACAAGAACCAGGCGCTTCTGTTTAATTCGATCGCCATGCAGTGCGATATTCTGGACAACCTGTACGACAACTGGAATGTGGTCCATAGCCTCAACAACTCCAAGGTGCGCGGATGGCTCATGGCCTGGAAACGCAACGGCGACGTGAGCGCCCATATGAAGCTCATCCGCACGATCCGTTCGCTCAAGAGCTATAAGATCGAGTGCGAGATGTTCGGACAGGTCTTTAAGACCGATGCGTGGAAGGCGGCCGGACAGGCGTTTCCCGCGGCGACCCAGGGTATCGGCGTCTTTACCGGCATTTACGGCGTGAACGATGCCAGCAAGAACTGGGAGAACGTGAACGTCCGTATGCAGAAGGTGAAGGGCGAGCGCGAGGGCTATGAGCTTCAGCATACGCGCTTGCTTGCCAAGCCCGAGAAGACCGAGGACGACTGGAAGTGCATTTACGCGCTGCGTGACGCCATGGAGAAGGCGCGTGCGTTTGAGGATCTGCTGTATCGCCAGCTCTGCCACGATAGTACCGATGTGGCGGTGGGCTCCATTATGACGATCGCCGGCGTGCTAACGGCTGGCTCGGCGGGTACCGTGGTGGGCGCCGCCTATGATGCGGCCTCGACGAGCGTGGGCTCGGAGCGCGCGGTTAAGTTGACCAATGCCGAATGCGCCTACGATGTTGCCTGCGAGCAGGTGGAGCGCGCGTGTCAGAATCGTATTACGGTCAACTGGGGCGAGCTGACCGATGCCGAGGTCTACAAGGCCAACAAGGATGGCTTGATCTCGGACGAGAAGATGCAGTCGATCTTCGAGGCGCGTTATCGCAATGTGGCTGCCAAGGCAGCACCCGACCCTGCGGGCGTGGTGTACGAGGGTCTGCTGTCCAATACGGTTGAAGGCGCAACGGTTGAGCTGTGGAGCGCCGACGATGCGGCCGGTACCAATGAAGTGCGTTGGGATGCCGAGGAGTATGAGCAGGACAATCCGCTTGCAACGGGTGCGGACGGTGCATACAACTGGAATACGCCGACCGGCTGGTATCAGGTGCGCGTGACCAAGGGCGGGTATGAGGAAGCGCGTTCGGCTTGGCTGCGCGTGCCGCCGATTCAGACTGAGGTGAACATTGGCTTGGTGTCGACGGCGGCGCCCGAGGTGGTTTCGGCCCATGCCTATACCGATTGCATCGAGGTTGAGTTTGCGCAGTATATGGATGCGAGCGACGATGCCCTGGCCGCATTGTGCGCGCAGGGCTTGGGCGACGTGACGTATACGTGGCTCGACAAGCAGGACGATCCCAATGGCAAGCCGCTGTCGCGCGTGCTGCGTATTCGCTATGCCGATGCGTGTGAGGCGGGCTCGACGGTGGCGCTTGAGCTCGACGGTGCTCGCAACTACGCCGGCACGGCCATGGAGCGCTGGGCAAGTGGAGAGCTTGTCGTGGGCGTTCGTGCCGACAAGCTCAAGCTCAACGTGGAGCAGGCCGTGACCATGCTTGATGGCAGTGACTTTGAGCTGGTGGCGCACGTGACCGATAAGGCGGGCAAGCCGTTTGCGGGCGCCAAGGTTAGTGTTGGGCTGGAGTCCTCGGCTATCTGCTCTGTCGATGCCACCCAGGCCGTGACGGGCGAGGACGGCGCGGCGACGTTTGTGCTGCATGGCGCTCTGCCTGGTTTGACGACGTTGACGGCGGCGGTGGACGGCACGGCGCTGTCCAAGCAGGTCGACGTTCGCGTGTCTGCCGAGGCGGTGCGACCGGCGCGACCGGTGGCGACGATTGGTGCGACGACGTTTGGTGCATGGTCGCCCAAGGAGAACTACATTACAGTGCCCAAGGGCACGAAGCTAGAGCTTTCGGCCGAGGATGGCACGACGATTTGGTACACCACCAACGACACCTGCCCCTGCCGTGACGAAGGCCGCGTAAAGTACACCGAGCCTATTGCGCTCGATAGCAACATGTATGTACGCATTGCGGCACAGCGTCCTGGCATGTCGTACAGCGAGTATTCCGAGCGTCTGAACATTACGATTACGGTGACCGATGAGGCGGCGCCTGAGCCGACGCCCGAGCCGGAGCCGACGCCTGGCGGCGGCGAGCAGGGCGGTGGTGCGGACGGCTCTGGTGGGGCCGGGGTCCCTGCGGGCAGCTCGGCTTCGACGACGACCACGGTGACGACGGACAAGTCCAAGGGTAAGGGCAAGAATGGCAAGAAGTCCGGTGGTACGGAGCTTGCCAGCACGGGTGACTCCGCCGTGATGACGGTCGCCGCCCTAGGCATCGCCGGCGCAACCGTAGCCGCCGCCGGCATCGCCGCGACCAAGCGCCGCAAGCGCTAGGTTTTGGCGGCGGCGCCCATCCTCGGCTTTAGCAAAATCTCAATCTGTAACACCGAGCCAGATATTTGGACTCCAAGTGTTACAGATTGAGATGAACTGTTCGGCCGCCAACCTAACGTCTCGATCTGTAACACGTAGCGAGGGATTTGGTCTCTAAGTGTTACAGATTGAGATGAAAGTCGGAATCGGTTCGCCGGCCAGGTCCTCAACCACCGCAAAGGTGCCCGTTCCCTTTATGGTGATCGGGCAGCCGGCATAGAAAAAGTCCCCGCCGGGCGTATGCCCGACGGGGACTTTGCCGTTTGGTGGTTAGCGCTGTAGGTGACTACTCACCCAGCAGGCTCTTGGTGATCGAAGCGGCGGCCTTCTTGCCGGCGCCCATCGCCAGAATGACCGTAGCGGCACCGGTGACGATGTCGCCGCCGGCCCAGATGCGGGGATCGGTGGTCTGGCCGGTCTCCTCATCGGCAACGATGTAGCCCCACTTGTTGAGCTCCATCTTGCCGCCGATCTTGGCAGCGAAGGGGTTGGCGTTGGTGCCGATAGCCGAGATCGCGACGTCGCAGGGAATCTCCTCGATGGCGCCCTCGATAGGCACCGGGCGACGACGGCCGGACTCGTCAGGCTCGCCGAGCTCCATCTTCTGGACCTTGACGGCGCACACGGAGCCGTCCTCGCCAGCGACAAACTCGAGCGGGGAGACGAGCGGCAGAACCTCGACGCCCTCGGCCTTGGCATGGTGCAGCTCGGCGCGGCGGCAGGGCATCTCGTCCTCGGTACGACGGTAGGCGATGATGGCGTGCTCGGCGCCCAGGCGCTTGGCGGTACGGACGGCGTCCATAGCCACGTTGCCGCCGCCAAAGACGACGACGTTCTTGCCATGCTTGGTGGGGGTGTCGTACTCGGGGAACTTGTTGGCCTTCATCAGGTTCACGCGGGTGAGGTACTCGTTAGCGAAGAAGACGTTGGGCAGGTTCTCGCCGGGGACGTTGAGGAACTTGGGCAGGCCAGCGCCGGTCGCCACGTAGATGGCGTCGAAGCCCTGCTCGAACAGCTCATCGGCCGTGGCCATGTTGCCCACGACGGAGTTGTACTCAAACTTGACGCCCATGTTCTCAAGGCCGTCAATCTCGCGCTTGACGACCGCCTTGGGCAGACGGAACTCGGGGATGCCGTAGACCAGCACGCCGCCGCCGGTGAAGAAGGCCTCAAAGACGGTAACGTCAAAGCCGTTGCGGGCGAGCTCACCGGCGCAGGTGATGCCGGACGGGCCGGAGCCGACGACGGCGACCTTCTTGCCGTTCTTGGGAGCCATCTTGGGCGTGGAGGCGAGCTCGGGGCGGTCACCCAGGAAGCGCTCGAGCTGGCCGATGGCCACGGGCTCGGACTTCTTACCACGGATGCACTTGCCCTCGCACTGGTTCTCCTGCGGGCAGACGCGACCGCAGATGGCGGGAAGCATGGAGTCCTCGCGGATGGTATCGAGGGCGCCGCCAAAGTCCTTCTCGCGGATCTGCTCGATAAAGCGGGGGATGTTGATGTTGACGGGGCAGCCCTCAACACAGAACGGCTTCTTGCAGTTGAGGCAGCGCTCGGCCTCGGCCAGCGCCATCTCCTCGGTGAAGCCCTTGTCGACGGGGCGGAAGTCGCAGGCGCGCTCGGCGGCCGGCTCCTCGTTATCGGGGGTGCGGGGCGACTTCATATCGGCAACGAAACGACCGTTAACTAGTGGCATGCGCAGCTCTTTTCCTCATAGGCCTTGAGGGACTCGCCCTCTTCGGAACGGTAAGCGGCCTGGCGGGCACGAAGGTCATCCCAGTCGACCAGGGTGGCATCGAAGTCGGGGCCGTCGACGCAAGCAAACTTGGTCACGCCACCCACCTCGACGCGGCAGCAGCCGCACATACCGGTGCCGTCAACCATGATGGGGTTGAGCGACGCGGTGATGGGGGTGTCGTACTTCTGGGCGGTGAGGGTCGAGAACTTCATCATCGGAACGGGGCCGACGCAGAAGACCTGGCTCACGGCCTTGTCCTGCAGCAGGCGCTCCAGCGGAGCGGTGACAACGCCCTGCTCGCCGTAGGAACCGTCGTCGGTGGTGATGTGGATGTGGTCCTCGTCGAGGAGCTCGCGGAACTGGTCCTCCATGAGCAGGAGGTCCTTGGTGCGAGCGCCCATGATGGCGTGCACCTCGTGGCCGGTCTCGACCAGGTGCTTGGCGACCGGGAAGGCAATTGCCAGGCCGACGCCGCCGCCAATGACGGCGCAGGGGCCCTCGGCCATCTCGGTGGGAACGCCCAGCGGGCCCACGACGTCGCGCAGCGACTCGCCGGCCTCGTAGGTGGAAAGCATCTCGGTGGTCTTGCCGATCACCATGAAGATGAACTCGACCCAGCCCTCGTCACCGTTCCAGCCGGCCAGGGTAAACGGGACACGCTCGCCCGTCTCGTTGGCGCGAACCATGAGGAACTGTCCAGCGTGCGCATGCTTGGCGATTGCAGGCGCCTCGATGCGGAACTTGAACACCTTCTCCGAGAACTGCGTCTTCTCCAGGATCTTATACATAGAACCCCTCTCTTGTTAGGGCAACCGAACCGTGCCTCCACGGAAATGGACGGCAGCCCGAATAAAACCGTACGCGCACAGGCGTTGTGCAGACATACAGTGTAAATTATACCCTCATGGACATGTTGCTTACGTGTATCTTTGGCAGGCGGGAAAAGTAATCCAGCACAAAGAGACAGGTTTATTTTGGCGGGTTTTATCAGATAAAACGACAAAAGGGGCCGGCCTTGCATATCGGTGAGGCCGGCCCCTTTTGAGGTGTTGGGTATGTATGGCGGCATAGGGTTTATTGCGATGCGGTCGCTGCGGCGTTTTCGCATATAAAACCTGCCAAAATAAACATCCCTTTTTGGTAGGTTTTAGTGCTTGCCGTTGGCAGAGGCGGAGCCGTTGACGTGGTCGCGGGCATAGATTACGCCGTGCACAATCGCCAGGCCGGCGGCGTCGGCGGCGCGAGCGCAGGTGTCCTGGAAGTCCTCGGCCTCGCGGGCGCGCAGCTGCTTGAGCACGTAGTCGGCGACAGGCATCTTGCCGGGAGGGTTGCCGATGCCGGTGCGGATGCGGCTAAAGTCGCGGCTGCCCATCTTGTCGATGATGGAACGCAGGCCGTTGTGGCCGGCGTGGCCGCCGCCCACCTTGACGCGCACGTCGCCGGCGGGAATGTCGAGCTCATCGTGGATTACGAGCAGCTCCTCGGCCTTGATTTTGTACTCGCGGCAAAGCTTGGAGATGGGGCCGCCCGAGGTGTTCATGTACGACTGCGGCTTGACCAGCACAATCTGGCGCTTGCCGCCCTCTTCCTCTGGATCGTTGATGTTGATGAGCGCGACCTCGGCGCCGGCCTGGTTTTTCCAGTACGTGACGCCGGCCTGACGCGCCAGCTCGTCGATCGCCTTAAAGCCTGCGTTGTGGCGGGTCTCGGCATACTCATCGCCAGGGTTGCCGAGTCCGGCAACCATGCGAATCTTAAGCGGCTGTGCAGCTGCCATGTGCTTCCTTTCATCGATTTGTCGCCTGCTATGGTGAGCGACCCCGTTGCTGCTGTCAAATGGAGGGTGATTGAGGCTGCATGAGGGCGTTTGGACAGTCGTCAGAAGCCGGGATGGACAGTTAGTTCAGATTTGTATAAACCAAGAGATCTTTGACTGCCAAAATCGGGGCCACGGAACTGTCACGGCGCTTTGGGGAGCACAATTTGTGCTATTTCAGATCTTTTGAGTCTTCAAATGAGGTGATTGGCGCCGGGATGGCGGCAAACCACCTCGACATGAGCCGTCTGTTTATACAAATCTGAACTAACTGTCCAGCCATGCTCGGTAACACTGGGTAAAAGTCTTTTAGACCGGCGCGAGGCCGATTCCGGCCCGCAGGGTGTTGAGCCAGGTGGCCTGACGCTTGCGATAACCCTTGATGCGGTAGCGGAATCGAACTCCCGCAAGTCGATGCATCGTCTGGGCGAAGGCTTCGAGTGCAACAAGGTCCTTCATTTGGTCACGATTGATAACCAGGACGTGGATACCCATGGCCTTAAGGCCATTGTTGCGATTGCCATCGTGGATGCGAGCGTTTTGAAGCTCATGTCCAATTCCGTTGTATTCGTTGTCGACTCCGGCTGCTGGGCAATATAAGTCGCAGATGGCGTAGGGGATGCCCGAGGACATGTTGACCGCAAGGGTGTCGAAATCGATTCGATAGTTGAGCAGCAGGCCTCCCATGGGCAGGCTGCAACACCCGAATCCGCCAAAGCGCATGGGTGCGCCCAGGACAGCGAACATCAATGATTCCGCTGGGGATGCGGATCCGGCCCGGGCGAGTTTGATAGCTGTGCGAAACGAGGCGTAGGAACTACTTTTGGCAAACCGTGCGACTGCCTCGAGCTCTTCGATGGTTGTGGCGGGCTCGCATTTGTAGTGCGCCTGTTCGTAGCGGGTTTCGGCTTGCTTTTCGGGTGTCGGTTGATCGCCCTGGCAATCGAGATCGTCCATCGTTTCGAAGCTGTTGGCCTCGGGCCACGTGTCGTCGTAGGCGATGGGGTAAGTTGCTTCGGGCGGAAGTGAGTAGGTTCCGAGCAGTTCCATGAGAAGCATCAAGGTTTTGGCAATCGATTCATTTTTGGAACAAAGCATGGCCGTCATGGCGGGAGACGTTGCGTAGATGTCGGCTTCGATGTGCATGATCGCGCCCTGGGGGAGAGGGGCGGTGATGGTGTGCTGGAGGAGCCGTCCGTCGGGTCGTCTGTTGCTGCCGCTCGCAACAAAGAGGTCTAGACGCTCGGAGTCGTCTTCGCTCCAGGCGTCAAGTATTGCAAGGGCCGCAAAGTCTATGGCGTCCTTGTTGGGAACGCAACCTACGAGGGCTTGTGTCTGTTGCTCGTCATCGATGGCGTCCCAGGGAAGGGCGGAGTACGCCCGTCGAGCGCGGCGAATTGCGCGGAGGGCGGAGAGGTGTGAAATTACGGTTGTCATAGCTATAAGGTACTAAGCCGTTGGCGAAATGATATGGCCGTGCCGTTCTTTTCGCTCAAAGGGGCGTCGCGCGCCGCGGGCGGTAACGACATCATACGGAATGCCTTGGAAAAGTGGAGAATGGAGTGATGGGTTGGCCCTGGAGGTATCTACTGAGATGGGTGCTGGACAGTTAGTTCAGATTTGTACAAGGCGACCGGGGTGTATTGCCGCTGTTGAGGGACTCGGTGGGCAAAATGGGGCCAATGGCATGGTGAAGAGATCCATGGGAGGAGGAATCGAGCGGAATTATGCCGGCAAGAGAGCTTTCGATACATTAAATGGCCCAAACGAATGCCCAAATTAATACAAATCTGAACTAACTGTCCAAGGCGGGTTATCGAGGGGCAGAAAAAAGGGTCGGAAGCGAGCCTCCGACCCTTTAAAAACACCAAAGATGATGCGCTGCGCGCTGGATTACAGCGCGAAGTCGCCGCCGACGAGCGTGGAGACGGGCTCCTCGTGGTAAACGGCGGAGATGGCCTGAGCGAACTCCTCGGCGACCGAGATGGTCTTGATCTTGCCGCCGACCTCGACGGGAATGGCGTCGGTGACGAGGCACTCGACGATGGGGGCGTCGTTCAGACGCTCGATGGCCGGGCCCGAGAAGATGCCGTGGGTGGCGCACACGTAGATGTCGCCGGCACCCATGGCCTTGAGCTCCTTGACGTTGGCGCACAGGGTGCCAGCGGTGTCGATCATGTCGTCATTGATGATGCAGGTCTTGCCCTTGATGTCACCGATGATGCCCATGACCTCGGCGGCGTTGTGGCGCGGACGGCCCTTGTGGGCGATGGCGAGGCTGCAGCCGAGCATGTCGGAGAGCTTCTTGGCAGCTTTGGCGCGACCCACGTCGGGGGAGACGACAACCAGGTTGTCGGTGTCGAAGTGCATGTCGTTGTAGTACTGGCCAAACAGCGGCAGTGCAGACAGGTGGTTAACCGGGATATCGAAGAAACCCTGAATCTGGCCCTGATGCAGGTCGAGGGTGATGATGCGGTTGACGCCAGCGCGCTCGAGCAGGTTGGCGACGAGGCGGGCGGTGATGGGCTCGCGCGGGCCGGCCTTGCGGTCCTGGCGGGCATAGCCGTAGTGGGTGATGACGGCGGTGATGGAGCGGGCGGATGCGCGCTTGGCAGCGTCGGTGGCGATGAGCAGCTCCATGAGCATATCGTTGACGTTGCCGCCGGCCACGGACTGAATCAGGAAGACGTCGGCGCCGCGGACGGTCTCGTCGTAGCGGGCGTAAATCTCACCGTTGGCGAACTGCTTTAGCGTAAGGCCCGAAAGCTCGACCCCAAGGTACTCAGCGATCTTCTGAGCGAGGGGACGGTTGGAGGAACCGGAATACACGCGGATGGACTTGCGCATATTCTCCGACTTCTCGGGATCATTAATCGGCATTACCCTTCTCCTTTATATATCGAATGCCATATAGATGCCTTGTTGCATTGTAACCGCGCGGCGGGGTTTATCGGGTCTTGATAACGTCTTTACCGTCAACGGACACGAACCGACCACTCATCCGGTCGCGCAGGTCAGCATAGAAAAAGGAGCCATTCCCATGGGAACAGCTCCTTAGATGCTTGGTAAAACGTTATACCTCGTCGTCCTCGTGCAGACGGCGGCGATAATCGGCGGCCCAGCCCTCAATATTTACCTGACGGGCGCGGCCCAGGCCGAGTGCGTCAGCCGGGACCGGCTCGGTGATGACGGAGCCGGCGGCCACGAGTGCGCCGTCGCCGATCTGGGCAGGCGCGACCATCATGGTGTCGGAACCGATGAAGGCATCCTTGCCGATGACGGTCTTGTGCTTGTGCACGCCGTCGTAGTTGCAGGTGATGGAGCCCGCGCCCACGTTGACGCCGGAACCCATGGTGGTGTCGCCGATGTAGGACAGGTGCGGCACCTTGGAGCCCTCGCCGATCGTGGACTTCTTGATCTCCACGTGTGTGCCGGCCTTGGAGCCATCGAGCATGTGGGTGCCCGGGCGCAGGTAGGCGCGCGGGCCGCAGTCGACGCCGTTCTCGATGACAGCCTCGATGGCGATAGTCTCATCGATGGTGCAGCCGCTGCCAACGGTGGTGTCGGTGAGGCGGCTGTTGGGGCCGAGCTGGCACTCCTCGCCCACGGTGACGTGGCCGATCAGGTGCGTCTGCGGCCACACGATGGTGTCGCGGCCGATGACGGCGTCAGGGCCGATCCAGGCCTGCGTGGGGTCGATGAAGGTAACGCCTTCGGCCATCCAGTGCTCGTTGATGCGGTCGCGCGCGATAGCGGTGAGTTGCGCGAGCTGGATCCGGCTGTTGACGCCCAGGCCGTCGCGGTAGTCGTCGCAGTGGAAGATGGAGACTGCCTGGCCGTGGCCCTTGAGA
The DNA here is from genome assembly GCF_052065595.1 of Collinsella sp. HCP28S3_E12. Taxonomy (NCBI): domain Bacteria; kingdom Bacillati; phylum Actinomycetota; class Coriobacteriia; order Coriobacteriales; family Coriobacteriaceae; genus Collinsella; species Collinsella sp. HCP28S3_E12. The sequence continues at coordinate 25,533 of NZ_JBQHTS010000004.1, read as the reverse complement.
ATCTCGAGCATGTCGGGCAGGTAGTACTCGGACTGCGCGTTGTCGTTGCCGATCTCGCTGATGTGGGCGGCGAGCTGCGCGCCGTCGAAGGCGTAGCAGCCGGCGTTGCACTCGAGCAGCGTGGCGGCCTGCTCGGGCGTGCAGTCCTTCTGCTCGATGATACGCTCGATCTGGCCGTCGGCGCCCAGCTTGATGCGGCCGTAGCCAAAGGGATCGGGCGGGGTCATGGTCATGACGGTGCAGGCGAGCTCGCCGCCGGCGACGGTCTGCGCGAACTTGGCGACGGTGTCGGCGGTGATGAGCGGCAGGTCGCCGTTGAGCACGACGACGGGGCCTTGCATGATGCCGCATGCCTCGAGCGCGACCTTTACGGCGTGGCCGGTGCCCAGGCGCTCGGTCTGTTCGACGCACTCGACCTTGGTGGCGCTGTTGGCGTAGGCGCCGTCGATAAGCGCGCGCATCTCGTCGGCGTGGCTGCCGATGACGACCACGACGCGGCTGCAGCCGGCCTTGATGGTGGCGTCGACGATCCACTGGACCATGGGCTTGCCCAGGATCTTGTGCGAAACCTTGCAGTGGTTCGACTTCATGCGGGTGCCCTCGCCGGCGGCGAGGATAATTGCGGTTGCGTCCATGTGATCTCCTGTTACGTTATAGAGACGTGCGTTTGGAAACGATACACGGCGCAATATGATACCGCAGGCATATGATGAGCGCGTAACGATTGGCGCATGGCGGCCGATGTCGGTTCCGCCGGCGTGACGTTTGCGCTGGTTGTGCATGGCAGCGGCACTGCGGCGTTGGCGTTTGAGCGAGGGGATGGGGGTGTCCGTGGATATCATGCGAGAGGAATCGGGCAACGAACCCGTCGCGGCATTCTCGATGTCGCATCCGGCGGTGCCGGCGCTCTACATGGTGCTGACGCTGGGGCTCACCATGTTCTCGATGCAACCGGTGCTGCTTGCGCTGTCGCTTGCGGGCGGGCTGGCGTATGGGTTTGCGACGCGCGGCGTCGCACGCACGTTGGGGGCGCTTCGCTGGCAGCTGCCGGTGATTTTGATTATCGCGGTGCTCAACCCGTTATTTAGCGCTTCGGGCTCGACGGAACTGTTCCGTATTGGCATGCGTGCGGTGTATCTGGAGAGCATGGTATACGGCCTGTGCATGGGCGGGCTGTTTGTGGCGAGCGTGCTGTGGTTTGAGGCCGCGGCGTCCATGCTTAGCTACGACAGGGTGCTTGCGCTTTTGGGTAACACCGCGCCGGTGATCGCGCTCATGATCTCGATGTGTATGCGGCTTATCCCGCAGTTTTTGCGTCGCGGTCGCACGGTGCTGGCGGTGCAGGATGCGATTGATGTGCCGGGCCGCGCGCCGGCCGACCCCGTGCGTTCGCGCCTACGGGCATCGAGCGTGTTGATGGGCTGGGGCATGGAAGATTCGCTGGAGCGTGCGGACGCCATGCGCTCCCGTGGGTGGGGCGCCGCGGCGCGTCGCACGACGTACGCGCGGTATCGGCTGGCGCGCGGCGACGTTGCCGCGTTGGTTGGGCTTGCGCTGTTTGGCGTGGCCACGGCGGCAGTGGCGTGGACCGCGACGATGCAGTATTCGTTTTACCCGCAGCTTTCGGTGCCAGCGCCGTGGCCTGGCTATGTTGTATACGCGACCTGGATGGCGCTGCCCTGCGTGGTGCATGCGATTGACGAGAAGAGGTTTGGCTGATGGCTCGGTTGGACGGGAGCATCATGGCGGACGCGGTGTGCGGCTCGGATATGCCGGCGATTGAAGTGCGGGGCCTGCGCTTTGCCTACCCCGGGGCCGAAGTGCCGGTGTTCGAGGGGCTCGATTGGCGTGTTCCCCAAGGGACGTTTGCGTTGCTTGTCGGTGGTACCGGGTCGGGCAAGTCGACATTACTCTCGTTGCTCAAGCCCGAGATTTCGCCGGCGGGCGAATGCTCCGGCGAGCTGCGCATGCTGGGCGAAAGCGTTGCCGACATGGACGTTCGCGCGTCCGCGGAGCGCGTGGGCTATGTGTTTCAGGACCCCGAGAACCAGATTGTGTGCGAAACCGTGTGGCACGAGATGGCGTTTGGCCTGGAAAACTTAGGCATGTCGCGCGACGAGATGCGTCGTCGCGTGGCCGAGACCAGTTATTTCTTTGGGGTGGAGGATTGGCTCCACCGCGATACCGATACGCTTTCGGGCGGACGCAAGCAGCTGCTGTCGCTGGCAGCCGTGCTGGCGTTGCGCCCTCGCGTGCTGCTGCTCGACGAGCCCACGTCCCAACTGGATCCCGTTGCCGAGAAAAATTTTCTGCATGCGCTGTTTCGCGTGAATCGCGAGCTGGGCTGCACGGTTGTTGTGGCAACGCACCAGCCGCGCCCGATGCTCGAATACGCGACGTGCGCGTATCGGATTGAGGGCGGGCGCGTAAGCGAGGTCGCTGACATCGCCTCCTTGGGGCATCGCGAAGAGCTGTTTTCTGGCGAGGTGCCAGGGTGGGGTGGCTCGCGGCGTGCAAAAAACGGAGTTTTCAGCAGCGCCAGTGGCCGGCCGGGCTATTTGGACCCGCGCGTGGGCGCTCCGGGCGAAAAAAAAAGACCGAAATCGGACAAATCGGCTGAATTTGAGGCGCAAATCCTGTCGCAAGACGACTCGGGGGCGCCGTCGTGCGCCGGTGGATGCCGAATACTCCCTAAAATGCACGCTGGGTCGGCTACCACCCTGGCAGGGGGCTGGTTTCGCTACGATCGAGCGTCCGGCTGGGTGCTGCGCGGGCTCGATGCGTCGTTTTCGGCAGGCGCGGTGCATGCTGTTGTGGGCGGTAACGGCTGCGGTAAGTCGACAATGCTTTCGGTGCTGGCCAAGACGGTCAAGTTGCAGCGTGGGCATATGGAGCGCGGGGCGGCCTCGGCGGCACTGCTGCCTCAGAATCCCAAGGCGCTGCTGGTTGCCGAGACGGTGCGCGAGGAGCTGATGGAATGGGCTTCGACCTGCGGATATGACGAGGCTATGGCGCGAGAGCGCGCGACGAGTCTGGGATTGTCCGGCTTGGATGGGCGCCATCCGTACGATCTTTCGGGCGGGCAGCGCCAGCTGCTTGCGTTGGCAAAGCTGCTGTTGATCGGCCCCGAGCTGCTATTGCTCGATGAGCCCACCAAGGGTCTGGACCTGGCCAGCCGTCGCATCATCGCCCGCGCCCTGCGCGACCATGCGGAGGCTGGCGGTACCGTCATCATGGCAACGCACGATCTGGATTTTGCCGAGCAGGTTGCCGATGACATTGCCATGATGTTCGACGGCGAGATTGCCTGCATGGAGCCGCCCGCCGACTTTTTTGCCGACAATGTGTTTTATAGGGCGTGATGGGATGGCGGATTATCGCGTCCTGCGCATACTCGCAAAACTGGAAATCCCGCTGCTGCTGGCGGTGCCGGCTGTAATGGCCGCAGCATTGTTGGCGGGCATTGAGCAGGCAGCGCTTGCCATGCTTGTCGTGGTGGCGCTGGTGCTCGCGCTGTTCTTTGCGGGTTACGAGGCATCTCGTCCGGGTTTGCGCCAGATTATGCCCTCGCTGGTTCTGGCGGCGTTGGCCGCGGCGGGGCGCATCTTGTTTGGGCCCATTCCCGACTTTAAACCGGTGAGCGCCATCGCCATTATCGCGGGGGCGACGCTTGGTCGCCGCAATGGTTTTATGGTTGGCGCGCTGGCGGCGCTGACCAGCAATTTCTTTTTTGGGCAGGGCATGTGGACACCGTGGCAGATGTATGCCTGGGGTCTGGTCGGCTATGTTGGCGGCGCGCTGGCGCATGCGGGGGCGTTCGACCGTGCCGATGGAACCGTGCGCATGCCGGCGCTGATGGCGTACGGCTTTGCGTCGGGCCTGCTCTATGGCGCCGTGATTAACGCCTACGACATCATCGGTTTTGTGCAACCGCTCACGTGGGCGGGCGCCGTGGCGCGTCTTGCCACGGCGGTACCGTTCGATATCACACACGGCCTTGCGACCTGCGTGTTCTTGGCCGCTCTCTACAAACCTTGGTGTCGTCGCATTAACCGTGTCGTCGTGAAATACGGGCTGTAGTGGCGGCTGCGCCGGGGCGAGAATCAATACTGTCGAAGTGCCATTTTAAAACTATGCCGGTTTACGGGGCTAGATTGGCACAGGCAGACCATGCCGGCTTTTTCCGAAAATAGACGATCCGTCTACCTGCGGTTTTATTTTGCTTGAATTGCGTTTGGTTGGGGATTTGCGATTCAGCCCCGTAAACCGGCATAGTTTTGGAATGGCCGGCTGACATGATGGGCGTCGTGGCCCTTAGAGAGCCAAATCGATCCGTTTTCTTCCGCCCCCAGACGTCCCCAGGGAATCAGTTGACGGCGCTTGCCACGAAACTAGCCCATCTACTACGTTTAGCTTGATACCCTCGACCATGACCGCGTTTTATGAAAAACCGCAGGCTTTCTACCTGCGGTTTTCTTTTTGCGTTGTTCGCCGTGGTTGAGGGTAGTGGCTTAAACGTAGTAGATGGGGCAGTTTCGTAGCGGGTGTGCCGCGTGGATTCCCTCGCGAGGTGAACATGATCCGTTTTGCTTCGTCCCCGAGGGGTCGGCTGGGGCTAGAGCTCTAGGGTGAGGGTGACGGGGCAGTGGTCGCTGCCAAAGATGTCGCCGCGGATGCCGGTGTCGCGCACGTTGCCGGCGATGGCGTCGCTCACCAGGAAGTAATCGATGCGCCAGCCCGCGTTGTTCTTGCGGGCATTAAATCGGTAGCTCCACCAGCTGTAGACGCCCTCGACGTCGGGATTTGCCGCGCGCCAGGTATCGGTAAACCCGGCGTCGAGTAGCTCGGTAAACTTACCGCGCTCCTCGTCCGAAAAGCCTGCGTTGCCGCGGTTGGACTTGGGGTTCTTAAGGTCGATCTCCTCGTGCGCGACGTTAAAGTCGCCGCAGGTCACCACGGGCTTGCCGGTCTCGCGCTCGAGTCCCGCCAAAAAGCCGCGATAGGCATCGTCCCAGGCCATGCGCACATCGATGCGCGCGAGCTCATTTTGGGCGTTGGGCGTATAGACGTCCACAAACCAAAACTTGTCGAACTCGAGCGCGCAGACGCGGCCCTCGGTCGCGGCCTGCGCCACGAGCTCGGCTGCCGCGCCCTCGCCGGCGTAAGGCAGCAGCGCATCGGCGCGCAGCACGCGCAGCGGTTCCTGGCGGCTAAAGACCGCAGTGCCCGAATAGCCTTTACGCTCGGCGTAGCTCCAGGTTTGGTGATAACCGGGCAGGTCGATATCGGCCTGGCCCTCCTGCAGCTTGGTCTCTTGCAGCGCCAGGATATCGACATTGAGCTCCTGTGCGATCTGGATAAAGCTCGGGTCCTTTTTGAGCACGGCGCGCAGACCGTTGACGTTCCACGAGGCGAAAGTGTAAGTCTGAGGCATGGTGTCCTTTCGACGGGGTTTGCAGGCTTAAGATTAGCGCAAAAGGGGCGGTGGTGGGCTCCGCGCGTGCTGACTCAAAGGCCGCATGCTGGGATGTCGCCCGACGCTGCCCGACCAACAAGGACGGAGGACTCATATGACGCAGGCGATATCGGATCCCAAGCGGGCCTCCGCCGCACTGGCGGAGCTGTTTGGTACCCACAAGCGTGTGGTCTTCTTTGGCGGCGCCGGCGTTTCCACGGCGAGTGGCATTCCCGATTTCCGCAGCGTGGACGGCCTATATCACCAACAGTTTGCCTACCCTCCCGAGACCATGCTCTCGCATAGCTTTTACGAGGCGCATCCGGCCGAGTTCTTCGACTTCTACCGCACCAAGATGATCTCACTTGGCGCCAAGCCCAACCGCTGCCACACCAAGCTGTCCGAGCTGGAGCGTGCCGGCAAACTTAATGCCGTGGTGACGCAAAACATCGACGGTCTGCATCAGATGGCGGGCTCGCAGCGCGTGTTCGAGCTGCACGGATCGGTCCATCGCAACATTTGCCAGTCGTGCGGCGCGGTCTATAGCGCCGAGTGGATTTGCGCCCGCGGGCACGAGGACGCCGCGGGTGTGCCCGTGTGCCCCGCGTGCGGCGGGCGCATTAAGCCCGATGTGGTGCTCTACGAGGAGCCGCTCGACGAGCATGTGCTGACCGACGCCGTTGCCGCCATTGCCGCGGCCGATGCCCTCATTGTGGGCGGGACCTCGCTCGTGGTGTATCCGGCGGCGGGTCTTACGCGATACTTTACCGGCGATACGCTGGCCATATGCAATCTTGCTCCCACCGATCAGGATGCAAATGCCGACCTGCTGATTTCTTGCGACATCGCTGCCGCGTTTGCGTTCTAGCCCGCGTGCGCGGATACAATAGAAAGACTAATTGCAAAGCGACCCCGCCGCCTGCGCCCGAGCGTGGCGGCGCGGGCATTTTAGGAGGATGTTCATGGCGAACGATAGCAAGACATGGCGGTGCGGAAAGTACGAGCTCAGCTTTGACCGTCCGCGCATCATGGGCGTCCTCAACGTGACGCCCGATTCGTTTAGCGACGGCGGGGAGCATTTCGACCCGGATGCCGCCATCGAGTACGGCCTGGCGATGCTCGATGCCGGCGCCGACATCATCGACGTGGGCGGCGAGTCCACGCGCCCCGGTTTTACCCCGGTCAACCCTGACGAGGAGGCTCGCCGCGTGCTGCCCGTTGTGCGTGCGTTGGCCAAAGAGGGCGCCATCGTCTCGATCGACACACGTCACGTGGCGGTTGCCAAGGCGGCCGTGCGCTGCGGCGCCTCGATCGTCAACGACGTGACGGGCTTCACCGACCCCAAGATGGTCGAGTTTGTCGCGACGAGCACCTGCGGCGTCATCGTGATGCACGCCGGCGAGGTCGCCGCGCCCGCTCGCACGCATGCAACGGTGCAGCTCGATACCTCTGCCGCGGCGTTTGTTGCCGAGAAGGCGCGCGAGGCGGCTGCCGAGGCCGCGCGCGAGGCCGAGAAGCCCGCCCGCCGTCGTCGTGGCAAGCTGCTGGGCGAGCCCAAGACGGAGGCCAAACTGCCGGGTGGCGTGGTGCAGCCCTCGCTGCCGTTTGGCGATCCGGAGCCAGCGCCCGAGCCAACGGGCGAGCAGAAGCAGGAGACGCCGGCCGCCGAGCAGGCTACCCCTGCCGCCGAGGCCGCCGCGACCCCTGAGCCCGCGCCGGAGCCCAGCGATCACTTGGCCGCCATGATGCGCCGCAGCGCCCGCCGCGAGGAGGCTTATGTGCCCACCTCGCAGCTCCGCCGCTTTACCCTGCCCGATTCGGCGCCCATCATGCGCCGCGTCATGGGCTTTCTGTCCGATCAGGCCCGCGCGCTCATCCACGCCGGCGTGTCACGCGACCGTATCTGCATCGATCCGGGTTCGGGTTTTGGCAAGACGGCCAACGAAGACATCGTCATCCAGCGCGAGACCGCCAAGATGGCATCGCTGGGCTATCCGCTCATGTGCGCCGTGTCGCGCAAGCGCTTTGTGGGCGCCGTCTCGGGCGTGACCGAGGCCGCCGAGCGCGATGCCGCCACATTTGGCGTGTGCCTGGGCGCTATCCAGGCCGGTGCCAACATCGTGCGCGTGCACGATGTCACCGGCTTTGCGCAGTTCCTGAACGGCTACTGGGCTGTTGCCAAGCCGCAGCCGCGTCGCGCGTTTGTGGCCGCGGGCTCCAACCTGGGGCATCGCTGCGACAACATCCGCGCCGCGCGCGACATGATCGCCGAGATTCCGCTCACCTGTGTGTCCAACTGCTCGCGCATCTACGAGAGCGAGCCGGCCTACGAGACACGCCAGGACGCGTTTGCCAACGCTGTCATCGAGATCAAGACCGAGCTGGCGCCGCTGGTGCTGCTCGACGAGCTTATGAAGATCGAGGCCGAGCTGGGGCGCGACCGATCCAAGAAGGCCAAGGTCAACGGCCCGCGCACCATCGACCTGGACCTGCTGTGGATGGATGGCGAGACCCATGGCGGCAAAAAGCTGCGCCTGCCGCATCCGCTCATTGGCGAACGCGACTTTGTGCTGGTGCCGCTCGAGGACCTGATGCACGACCCGGCGCGGTTCTTCCGCTACAACGGCGTCGAGGTCAAGGAGCCCGAGGATCGCGTGGGCCATATCGTGGGCGAATTGGGGCGTATGTAGATGATCGAGATGAATGCTGTTGCCGCCGGTACCGAGCTCGACGCGGCACGTGACGCGGGCCGCGAAGGCGTGTCCGCGGGCTGGTGCGCTTGGAGCGTGGGCGAGGCGTCGTTGACGTTTTCGCTGGTCGTGCGCCCGGATGTGAATATGCACGCCTTCCATGGCCTGCCGTTTGTGGCGGCGATGGGCATGATGGACGCGCTCGCGGGAACGGCATCGACGCCGGGGCTGGGTCTTGCCGGTAAGGTGGGCATTCAGTGGCCGAGCGATATTGTGTGCGGCGCGCCCGCGTTTGAGACGTCGTTTGCACGCGTCGCCGTCAACGGTGGCGCCGGTGCTGCGGGTATGTTCGGTGCCGTGACGGTGGATATTGAGCGCGCGGCGCTGGGCGAGCTCGGTGTGGACGTGGCTGACGAAGCGCTGGTCGAAGCGCTGACTACCGCCGTGCTGGCCCGCGTGGACGCCTGGGCGGTTGTCGCCAACACGCCGCAGGGCGCCGCCGGCCCGCTGGCTCCCGTGCTGGGCGAGTACTTCGACATGGTGCCGCTGCTGGGCCGCCAGGTTGCGGCGGTGTCGCCCAACGGCTTGCCGCTTGCGGTTGGTGTGTTTGCGGGCCTGGACATCTGGGGTCGCGCGACCATCAAGACCGATGCCGGCGAGCAGGAGTTTCCGCCCGAGGCCGTACGGATTCGCGGGCTGTAACGCGAGATGTCCGCGCTCAAAGATAATGATGACAACAAGACCCTCCCCGGCAGAGTGAACTGCCTCTGCCGGGGAGGGTCTTTGCGCGACTACAGGGTGGCATCGCGGCCCTATTCCTCAAAACTGAAAATTTTTCGTTTTTGAGGAATAGGATTAAGGCAGCTCGGCCTTTCGCGAGGTATATTCGCTATAGAGCCTATTCCTCAAAACTGAAAATTTTTCGTTTTTGAGGAATAGAGATAAAAGACCGCGAGGAGGCCCCGATGAAACTCATCAATAGAGCGTCATATATGGACACGTTGACGAGTCTTATTGGCGTGCCGGATATCAAGGTCATCACGGGCATCCGCCGCAGCGGTAAATCAAAATTGCTCGAGGCCCTCCGCGATTACGTGGAGGCAAATCTGCCTAATTCGAATGTCATCCATATCAACTACAACCTCGATGAGTTCGAGAACCTGCTCGAGTATCACGCGTTGCTCGCTTATGTAAAAGATCATCGGGTGCCCGGCAAACAAAATTTTCTGCTTATCGATGAGGTTCAGATGTGCGAAGGTTTTGAGCGTGCGATCAACAGCCTTCACGCATCCGAGCATTATGACATCTTCATTACCGGATCGAATGCCTTTTTGCTGTCGAGCGATCTGTCGACGCTCTTTACGGGGCGCACGTTCGAGATCGAGGTTTTCCCATTCTCGTTTGAGGAGTATCGTCTCTATGGCGACGAGGGCGAGGTCGACCGTGACTTCGATGAGTACGCGAGAACCGGCGGTATGTCTGGCTCCTACCCTTATCCACTGCAGGAGCAGCGCTATCAATATCTCTCCAACGTCTTTAAGACGCTCATTGTGAGAGATATCGTGCAGCGGCATAACGTGAGAAACGAATCGGCGCTGCTGCGCATTGCCGATTACATGATGGACAACGTTTCCAACATTACGTCGGCACGCAACATTACCGATGCATTAAATGCGGATGGACTAAAGATTACGAACAAGACGGTCGGTGCGTACATGGGGTACCTGTGCGATGCGTTTGCCTTCTATAAAGTTCGCCGATACGACATTCGCGGCAAGAAATACCTTAAGAGCGGCGAGAAGTATTACCTGGCGGACCACGCGTTCAAATACGCGCTGCTCGGTACACGTGATATGGATTGGGGGCGCGTATACGAGAACATAGTGGCAATCGAGCTGCTGCGCCGCGGATACGAGGTATACGTCGGCGTGCTCTATAAAAAGGAAATAGACTTTGTAGCAATCAAGCGAAGCGAGAAGCTCTACATTCAGGTGAGCGACGACATCAGCTCGGATAAGACATTTGAACGCGAGATTTCGCCACTGCTGAGCATTGGCGATGCGTATCCCAAGATGATTCTCGCCCGCACGCATCACGAGGCCACGGATCGCGACGGAGTGCAGATCGTGGACCTGGCGAGGTGGCTGTGCGGCGAGGCTTAGCGTGCTTCGAGCCTATTCCTCAAAACTGAAAAATTTTCGTTTTTGAGGAATAGGCTCGATGCGTTGCCTAGTTCGCCGCTCGCGCTCGTGCTCGACTTAAGCTCCTGCCCTATCCCAGCTCCTGCATGCGGCGGTAGATTTCGCAGATACCCTTAATGGTGAGCTGTCCATCGACCACGTCGAAGGCATCGGTCGAATCGGCGACGATGCCGGCGAGGCCTCCCGTGGCGATAACGGTGGCATCCTCGCGGCCCAGCTCGTGCTTCATGCGCGCGACCAGGCCTTCGGCCATAGCGGCGGTGCCCACCACGGCGCCGACCTTGATGCACTCCTCGGTATCGCGGCCGATGGCGTGCTCGGGCGCCTCGAGCGGCACGCTGGCGAGCTTGGCGGCGCGGGCGGCAAGTGCATCCATGGAGATGCGGATGCCCGGCGCGATCGCTCCGCCAATGTAATAACCGTCCTCATCGATGACGTCGATATTGGTTGCGGTGCCAAAGTCCACCACGATCGCCGGTGCGCCGTAGAAGGTCTCGGCCGCAACGGCGTTGGCAACGCGGTCGGCACCAACGGCCTGGGGACGCGCCGCGCGCAGCTTGGTCACGGCGGCCGTCTGCGGCCCAATGACGATGGCGTCTGCGGCAATGCGGTCGGCCACGGCATGCCATTCGCGCGAGAGCTGCGGCACCACGCCCGCAAAGGCGATAGCGTCGACCGCGTCGAGCGAAAGGCCGTACATCTTAAAAAAACCCATCAGGCGCACATGGATCTCATCTGCGGTATAGGAGCGGTCGGTGGGCATGCGCCACGACTGCACCAGCTCGTCTCCGTCAAACAGGCCCATGGCCGTCTGCGTGTTTCCCATATCGATAGCGAGCAGCATGTCTACTCCCGGTTTCGGCATAAAAGGACGCGCACCATTGTATACGTGCTGTCGACGGCGCTCGGCTGCGATTCGTTTACGGTGATATGGGCTGAGGGGTTTTAAATATGAAGGAATTATGCTCTACGAGATTTTCCTTGCCGTCCACCGAACTCCCGAGTAATATTCTTTCTTGCGCATATGAGGCGCCCAGACATTGCGGGGTGGAGCAGTCTGGTAGCTCGCCGGGCTCATAACCCGGAGGTCGTAGGTTCAAATCCTGCCCCCGCGACCAAGACTTTTAACAGCTCAGAGGCATTGTTCTCTGAGCTGTTTTTCTTTGGATAAATAGCACGGCGAGCTAGTTGCTGCGCGGGCATTTTGGATCCCCCGTGTCAATCTCTGCTCCTTGGAGGTCGTTGGTTCGAATCCGGCCTCCACGATCAAAACTCCGGGTCAGACGCAGGAAAGCCTGGCAGCGCGAATAAACGAAAAATACCATCATGCCGAGATGATCGGCATGATGGTACATCTTGGAAGTGATCTCGAGCGTTATCTTTAGGGAGGGTTCGAGATCACTTCCGCTTTCTTTAAATGACGAGCTGAGCGTTACGCAAGATTATTGAATAATTACATTTTCAGTAGTATAGGATGCCTGTGCGTATCGCTGAGCATTGGCAAACTGCGAAGTAGCAAGGCCATACATAATCGCAGCCTGCTCCTTATCGCCTTTCGCATTGGCGCAATCAGCCATAGTGGTGTAATTGCATCCCGTGTGCACCGCCTCAGCAGCCTTATTGTAATACTCCATGGACTCGTCATCCACTGAGCCCTTCTTATACAATTCAGCTCCTGCATTTCTTACCGCAATACGCGCGTCGATTTCTGCGCTCTTATTAGTGGCCTGCATGTTCTTTCCGAGGGTAAGCTTGTAGTAATTAGCTGTACCATAGGGAACGTCTGAACGGAATTTCTCGTCATGACCTCTCAAGACATACATTTCCTGATCAGTTGCATCAAAAATTGTCCTGAAAATTGTCTTGAATTCTATGTCATCGCCTTCTGGAGAGTGGAACTGATAGAAACCACCGAAGTCCCAATTTTCCTCACTCCATTTGCCCTCGTCATAGTAACGAATGCTTCCGAGTCCGTTCGCGAGCGTGAGTGGGGTAACGCTGCCGCTCTCGTCTTGCATAACCTTTTCTAGAGTATTGGCTCTTGGCACGCTATCCGGATATGCCTCATATGAATCATTCATCCAGAGCTCATCCTTGAAATGATTCGCTGCAATTAGATAGTCCGTCTCACCGTAGTCACCGGCTTTGCGTACTACATATGCATTATCTTTTTGCTCGATGAGATACGCATTTCCCTTGTTGTCGGAAACGTTGATGTTACCCGTGTGAATCCACTCAGTTTTCGTAAGCATTTTGACTGCTTCGTCTGCCGTATCGCACTTTGTGGCTGTGTACCAATAAGCAAACAAAGTATCGAGGAAGGTGCCTTCCCTATCGATTGTCTTAGCATCATCGCTTGGCGATGCCGTAGGCCCTCCGGCATAGGTAATAATAAGGCCCTTAGAGTTCATGAACGCATTTCCCTGCAATCCACCTGATGCAATGACTGCATTGCCATGTTTCGGATAAGAAACCATGCTCGAGAACATTGCGGCGGGTGTTGTGCTGACTGCATCAAGATTAGCAGCTCCAAGATGATGACCATCCTGAGTCATACTTCCCCAAGCAGATACATTCATACATGTTTTTGAACGCTCTGGATCATTTGAGCTCTCTGGATCAAAATGCATCATGAGGTCATAGTTAAGAACAGATGAGCCCATAACTGCAACTACTGCATCTTCCTTTGAGACTCCTGCCCCCTCAGCTACTCCCGACAAGAAATCAAATACAGATGGATCATCCTCTTCATAATGTTTCAGAATCTTACCCATGGCTTCGTTATATGCGGCATCGTCTGCCTCTGCATAAATTGAAGCCATTACAGCTGTCCAGTTACTTTCTAACTGATCCTTTTGCTGTAAGCCATACTGCTTTCCCTTCAATAGTACGTCATATAATACCAGTTGCAGCGTCCGCATCATTCGCTATGAACATTGCCGCCGTGCCCAGTAGCCTTCAGGCGTCCCGAAGGCCGGTGCGTCGCCGCTGACGGGCACGATGCGCTTTTTCACGAGTCTAAAGATGCATAATCTACGGACTTTTCTTTCTCTTGTCATACTTTTGAAAGTGTTCGTAAGAGGCTACCGATCCATTGGAGGCGTAGAGAGTCCAGGTGATGCGCGGACTCATCCCATCGAGCAGGCGGGTGGAGTCTGGCCTTCCAAGTGGGATGAGCGCCGTCGGGGTGATCTTGCCTAAAGATATTGGACTGTTTAATAGGACTAAACATAAGAAAACTCGATTATCAGGGGCGGGTGCCATAAGGCACACCGCCCCCCTTTGTGCGTATGGCGCCAGGACCATGCGCTCGAAAGCGTTGCCCAAACGCATGGTTCATCCGCACAAAGCCCATGGTCGCTATGGGCAAACATCGGTGCGCCTGCACATGGTTTTGAGCCTGTTTTCGAGCGAAAGTATGGCTGTCGATACGCATGCAATTCGCATGAAACCCGGGCTCGTCCGAGAGCCCTATAAAGGAGGATTCGCATGAGATTGCGCTCGATCATCAGCGCCCGGCCCAGACACGTGCCGTGAACCTTGATCGCACCGGTCATGGTGTTGAGGCAGAACATGTCGTTATAGCGTGTGAGCGGGCCTGTCGAGCGGGCAATCTTCTCGTCTAGATCGCGTTCGATGATGTAGCGCACGGCTTCGTCCTGCAGCATATCGCCTTCGGAGAGCTCGGCGCGGGTGATGGCTGCAAAAAAAGGGGGGGTCGTCGGCATCGTCGAGCTCAAAGCCACCGCGGGCGGCATAGCGGTAGACGGGATCGACGACGAGCACCGGGTTGCCCATAACGGTAGAGGCTGTTTGCGTGAGGCTCTTGAGCCCCGCGTCGCTCAAGAGCGCCTCGAGCAGCGCTTGCTTTGCGGTGGACCTATCGGTGGTACTCGGTTGCATGGGTGTCCCCTCTGCCGCGTCTTCGCCGTAGTCGACGCGTGACCAAATCATTATCGCAGGATGCGCAGTATTAGGTTGTTTAAAAAGGTGAGTGTGGCGGTCGTTTCCTCGAACGGGGACGGTGTTGCTGCTGGGGTTTGTCTCGATCTGTAACAGGTGGGTCCGATTTTGGTCTGTAGATGTTACAGATTGAGATTTCCGGCGAGCGGGGCTCCGTTTGTCTCGATCTGTAACACGAGGGACGGATTTTGCCGAGTTGTTGTTACAGATTGAGATATTCGGACGGACAGTTGCCGTTTGTCTTGATCTGTAACAGGTAGGGGTCAAAAGTGGGTCTAGCTGTTACAGATTGAGATGTTTGGTCGGACCGAGTTTGTTCGTCTCGATCTGTAACATCTGGGGTCGTTTTTGGCCTGTAGGTGTTACAGATCGAGATTTTCCGACGGAACGCTTCCGTTTGTCTTGATCTGTAACAGGTGGAGGCCAAAAGTCGGTCTATATGTTACAGATTGAGATTGTTGAGGATGGGTCGAGAGGAATATCTCGATCTGTAACAGTAAGACCCGGTTTTGCTGGGTAGCTGTTACAGATTGAGACAAACCGACGGGCCGCCCCGCCCCATCCGCCTGCCGCTGCCTGCTATCCGCCGATTTTCGTTGTGCCGCTGTACCCCCATGCCATATCCTCTAAACAACTACGCGGCACCATCGCCGCCGCGTCTACAAGAGAGGAATGTCCATGACCGCACCTGCGTCCAAGCTGCTCCAGCCCATTACGGTTGGCCCCCTTGAGCTCAAGAACCGCATTATGTTCCCGCCGCTGACCACCGGCTATGAGGAGCGCGACGGTTCCATCGGCGAGCGCAGCCTGGCTTTTTACGAGCGCCTGGCCCGTGGCGGCGTGGGCTACATCGTCATCGGCGACGTCGCTCCCGTCATGACCGCAAGCCCCACGCCCAAGCTGGCAACCGACGCCCAGATCCCCACGTTTAAGGCACTGGCCGACGCCGTCCACAAGCACGGTGCCAAGGTCGCGCTGCAGCTGTTCCACCCCGAGTACGACGTGCCCGGTGTCGGCCGCATGGTCATGGGCTCCATGGCTGCAGCCAAAGCCGCGCAGGAGGCCAAGGCCGCCGGCGACGAGGAGACCTTTGCCGCCAAGATGGCCGAGTCCAACGAGATCCGCAAGCAGGCATATGCCAAGCTGCACCACGACATGCAGCACTTTGTGAACGAGGCGAGCGTAGAGCAGCTCACCCAGATCAAGGAGGCCATCGCTGCCTCGGCCGCTCGCGCACAGCAGGCCGGCATCGACGCCATCGAGGTCCACGGCGACCGCCTGGTGGGTTCGCTGTGCTCCGCGATCCTCAACAAGCGAACCGACGAGTACGGCGGCTCGTTCGAGAACCGCGTCCGCTACGCGCTGGAGGTCGTCGCCGCCATTAAGGAGGCCGCGCCGCAGCTGATGGTGGAGTACAAGCTCCCCGTGATCATGGAGAACCCCGATGGCACGCCGCGTGGCAAGGGCGGCCTGCAGCCCGACGAGGCCTGCGAGTTTGCCAAGCTGCTCGAGGGCGCGGGCATCGATATGATCCAGGTTGCACAAGCCAACCACACCGGCAATATGGGCGACACCATTCCGTCCATGGGCGCCATGCCCTACAACTGGACGCTGCCCGTGGCCGAGCGCGTCAAGGCCCTGGTCTCCGTGCCGGTGGCAACTGTGGGCCGTGTTGTCTCGGTCGAGGCCGGCGAGAAGATCCTGGAAGACGGCGCGGCCGATATCATCGCCTATGGCCGCTCGCTCATGTGCGACCCCGACATTGCGCTAAAGGCCGCCACGGGCGAACCCATCCGCGAGTGCCTCAACTGCAACAAGGGCTGCGTCGATGCGATTCAAAACCGCAAGTACATCTCGTGTGTGCTCAATGCCGAGAACGGCGACGAGGCTGCCATCGCCATTAAGCCGGGCGAGGGCGACAAGAAGATCGCCGTTGTGGGCGGCGGTATTGCCGGTCTGGAGGCCGCACGCGTGGCGGCCAAGCGCGGCTACGACGTGACCGTCTACGAGGCGAGCGATCATCTGGGCGGCCAGATTGTGCTGGCGGCCGCGCCTCCGCGCAAGGACGAGATCATGCGCTCGGTCGAGTATTACGAGAAGATTCTGCCCGGCCTGGGCGTGAAAGTTGAGCTCAACCATGCCGCTACGGCAGAGGACCTCAACGCCGCCGACGCCGCGATTGTGGCTGTGGGCGCGCACGACGTGGTCATCCCTGTTCCGGGTGCCGATTCTAAGAAGGTCGTCTCGAGCTGGGACGTGCTGGCCGGCAAGGTGGAGCTTACGGGCCGCGTCGCCGTCATTGGCGGTGGCCTGGTGGGCACCGAGACTGCCGAGTACCTGCTGCAGCACGGCTGCGAAGTGGCGATCGTGGAGATGCTCGACAAGATTGCCGCAGGCGAGTCCGAGACCATTCTGCCGCTGATTATGAGCGACTTTTCAGAGCACAACGTGGAGCAGCACGTGAAGACCCGTCTGACCGCCATTACCGACGAGGGCGTGGAGGCCATTCGCACTGCCGATGACGGCGCCGAGGAGCCGGTGAAGATCGCCTGCGATTACGTGGTGATGGCCGTCGGTTCCAAGGCCAACGCGTTTGACTTGGATGGCGTTACGGTGCCCGTGACCTGTGTGGGCGACTGCTCGGGCGAGCGCACCGCCGACATTGCGAACGCCATTCGCACGGCATATCACGCGGCCAACGAGCTGTAGTTGAACATCGCGGCCAGGCGGGGCGGTAGCACGGATCTGTCTCGCCCGGCCGCGTCCCATCGGGTGTCAATCGGGGCGGGGCCTGCAAGCGCAGCAGGTCCCGCCCTTTTTGTTTTGCCCCGGTGGACGGCAATGCGCGCTAATCATGGGGAGTGAGGCGTCTACTGCCCTGCAGACTGCTCAAAATTATTGGAGGAGGGGTTAATAATCATATCCTCTATTCCAAAGGATATAAAGAGATGCCAATTTTGCTGGCGAGCGAATGACGATTAGCTGCGAGCTAGTTACCAGCGTAAATAATCAATAAAGAAATGTCGTAAATTGGTGTCAAATTCCCAGATAGCGCCGCGTCTATTTTAATTAACTGCTTTGAGCAAACAGTAAAATGCTACTATCTAACTTGCACGTAAGAAAGCAATTTAACGTTTAAGGCTAAGAAGTAGAAGTGGCAGGTATGTCAGAAACAACAAGGACTCGCACGCATGCGCCCGAGATTAGGCAGCGCGCTGTCGAGATCCTCCAAGAAGGGGTCGGCCATCGCGCGCTCGCCGCAGAGCTTGGCATCCCCCAGGCCACAGCCCGTCAGTGGGCCCGTGCGTATGCCGTGGGCGGCGCCGACGCCGTTCTCAATGCGGGCTCTCATCACCACACATATTCGTTTGACGTTAAGCTTGCCGTGGTTAAGGACCGCTTGGAACATGGTCTGACGGTGCGTGAGGTCATGGTCAAGCACAAGATCCCCAGCGAGTCTTCGGTTAAAGCTTGGTGCCGACAGTATCGCGACGGTGGCGAGGCCGCCTTGGTTGATAAGCCGCGGGGTCGTAAACCGCGCGTTAAAAAGGCGGAATAGCGAACGGGATGGTGCGTCCGCAGGGGCGCATTTTTCTTGCCGCGCCAACTTTTTGGACCGCCGCGAGTCTATCGGGACATCCTTCAAAGTGGTCAATAAACCGCGCGCAGTGGCCCGTGCGCCCGCCGCTACGATAGGGGGAGCGTCGCCTCTCTGCTCCAAAGCGGACATGCCCTTACCCCATACGCCTAAAACCCCCAGTTGACCGAAAACCTGCCGCCTGAACCCCCAATTTGAGCTATAACGTTAAATAATTGCAGCGTTTTTGCATGGGGGAGTGATGGTATGACGCTACTGTATTTCCTTACCCTGTTTCCGCTGGTACCGGCGATGGGCATGCTGCTCGCGCGCAGTGACCGAGCCCGCGATGCGGTAGGGCTTGTAGGCTCCGGCATTATTATGGCGGTGACCGTTGTAGTTGCCGTCTTATTTTTTGGCACGGGTCCGCAGGGCTTTGAGGTTGCCCCCGGCACCTCGCATGTGCTCTCGATCATCAGCTCCGTCATCGACGTAATTCTGTGCGCCGTCATCCTGTACAACGCGTTCAAATATAGGAACGCGTTTACCGGCGTGCTCGGCGTGGTGCAGCTGGTGGGTTCGGTTGCCTTCGCTGCCATGACGCTGCCCACGGCCGAGGTCGTCACCGCCACGCCGCTCTACCTGGACTATATGAGCGTGATCATGGTGCTCGCCGTTGGCATTGTCGGCAGCCTGATCTGCGTGTATGCCCTGGGCTACATGAGGGACTTCCAGGCGCACGATGAGCACGAGGCCGCGCTGCGTGGGCAGACCGCGCCCGACCGACGCCCGCAGTTCCTGGCGCTTATGTTCCTGTTCCTTTCGGCCATGTTCGTCATCGTGACGAGCGACAACCTGGAGTGGCTGTTCTGCGGCTGGGAAATCACCACCGTGTGCTCGTTTCTTATGATTGGCTATACGCGCACGCCCGAGGCTATCAAAAACGCCTTTACCCAGATCATCCTCAACATGCTGGGCGGCATCGCGTTTTTGGCGGGCCTTATGTTCCTGCACGTCAACGGCGTGCCGCTGACCATTTCGGGCATGATCGAGCTTTCCGGCGCCGGAACCGCGCAATCCGCGCTGCTGGTGCTGCCGGTCGTCTTGCTGTCGATCGCCGCGCTTACCAAGGCCGCACAGATGCCGTTCCACACCTGGCTGCTCGGCGCCATGGTCGCCCCCACGCCCACGAGCGCCCTGCTGCACTCGTCCACCATGGTCAAGGCCGGCGTGTTTTTGATGGTCAAGCTGAGCCCGCTGTACGCCACCTATCCCGTGACCGGCTTTATGGTCACGAGCGTGGGCGCCATCACGTTTTTGCTCGCCGCCCTCATGGCCGTCTCGCAGAGCAATGCCAAGCGTGTGCTCGCGTACTCCACCATTTCCAACCTGGGCCTCATCAGTGCCTGCCTGGGTGTCGGCGCGCCCGAGGCCGTGTGGGCCGCCATCTTCTTGATCTTGTTCCATACGGTGGCAAAGTCGCTGCTGTTCCTGTGCGTGGGCACGGCCGAGCATCATATCGGCAGCCGCAATATCGAGGACATGGACGGCATGTTCAGTCGCATGCCGCACCTGACGCGCCTGATGATGCTGGGCATCATGGGCATGTTCGTGGCGCCGTTTGGCATGCTCGTGTCTAAGTGGGGCGCCCTGGTGGCGTTTGCGCAGACCGGCAATGTGCTCATGATCATGGTGCTGGCCTTTGGCTCGGCCGCGACGTTCTTCTTCTGGGGCAAGTGGCTCGCCAAGCTCTCGGGCGTGGATTCTACGGCCGAAAACGTGGAGGGCAATGTCCATAAGACCGAATGGATAGCGCTCAACACTATCGCCGCGCTGCTGATTCTGTGCTGTGTAGCGTTCCCGATTATCTCGAGCGGTCTGGTGTCGCCTTACTTGGCCATGGTGTTTGGCCGCGTGCCGTATGTTATTGGCAAGGATGCCATGTATCTAATGGTGGTTATCGTGGCTTTTATCGCCGTGGTGCTGCTGACTTCATTCCGCGTGAGCGACAAACCGCACGTAAACGTATATCTTTCGGGTGTGGGAACCGACAATTACCGTCATTTCCGCGGCTCGATGGGACACGAGGTGAAGGCCGAAAAGCGCAATTGGTACCTGGAGGACGCCCTTGGCGAGAATCGCATTGGCCCCGCGGGCAGCATCGTGTGCTGCAGCATCATCCTGTTCGCGCTGCTATGCTGCGTATGGATTGGTCCCGATACGCTCGCCATGGGCGAGCCCTCGGTGCTGCGCGGCAAGTATTTCGAAGGCTCGGGCGTCGTGGGCATCTTTATAGGCACCGTGGCGTTTGCCCTGCTGGCGCCTTTGGTTGGTGGCCTGATCGACGGCATCGACCGCAAGCTGTCCGCCCGCATGCAGGGCCGCGTGGGACCGCGTCTGCTGCAACCGTTCTACGATGTAGCCAAGCTCCTGCGCAAAGCCCCTGCCAGCGTAAACACCGTGGACGATACCTACATGGCGTGCGCGCTCATCTTTACCGTGGTGGGCGGCGGCATCTTTGTGTCGGGTTCCAACACACTGTTATGCGCCTTTATGGTTACCCTCGCTGCGATCTTTGTGGTGCTGGCGTCCGCCTCGACGCAAAGCCCGTTTGCCCAGGTCGGAGCCGACCGCGAGCTGCTGCAGGTCATGAGTTACGAGCCCGCCGTTTTGCTGATGAGTGTGGGCCTGTACCTTGCCACCGACAGCTTCGATTCCATCGCCGTGACGGGGCAGTCGGCCCCCATCATCGTGTACAGCGCGCCCATCTTCCTCGCACTGCTCGCGGTGCTTACCATCAAACTGCGCAAGTCGCCGTTTGACCTTTCGTACTCGCATCACGCGCATCAGGAGATCGTCCAGGGCGTCGCCACCGAGATGAGCGGCGGCACGCTGGCCAAGATGACCCTTATGCACTGGTGCGAGACCGTGCTGTTTTTGATGTGGGTGGGCATGTTCTTTGTTTGGGACAACCCGGTGAGCTGGGTCGTCGCCCTGGTCGTTATGGTCATGACGTATTTTGCCGAGGTACTGATCGATAACACCTTCGCCCGTAGCACCTGGCGCAGCTGCTTTAAGCTCGGCTGGGGTGTGGCGCTGGTGTTTGGCCTGCTCAACCTTATGCCCATCCTCGTCGACGTGTTTATTTAGGAGGCGGCATCCATGGATCATAAAATGTCGCGTTCGCCGTGGGTTATTCATTACGACGGTTCGAGCTGCAACGGATGCGATATCGAGGTGCTGGCCTCGCTCACGCCGCTGTTCGATGCGGAGCGCTTTGGCGTGGTCAACACCGGCAACCCCAAACATGCGGACATCTTTTTGGTGACGGGGTCGGTCAACGCCCAGAACTTGCCCGTCGTGCGCCAGATCTACAACCAGATGCTCGAGCCCAAGTGCGTGGTGGCGTGCGGCATCTGCGCGTGCTCGGGCGGCGTGTTCCGCGATGCGTACAACGTGATCGGTGGCGTGGACCGCGCAATTCCCGTGGACGTGTACGCGCCCGGATGCGCCATTCGCCCCGAGACGGTGATCGACGCCATCGTGGAGGCGTGCGGCATCCTGGACCAGAAGGAGGCTGTGATGCGCGCCGGCGGCGACCCGCTTACCGTGGGCGGTGCTGCTACCTGGGATGGCGGCGTTGAGCTGGGCGAGGACGGATTTGTGGCCGCGGCTGAGGCCGGCGACGCGCCCGCCGCTGGCGACGCACCTGCTGGGACGCCCGCCGCGTCCGCCGCTGCAAGGGGGGCCGAGTAATGCAAAAGGCAATCTATACCACCGTCGAGCTCGATGCGCTGCTGTCGCATGTCCAGGCGCTCAAGGGTTCCGGTGCCCGCTTTGTACAAATGCACGCCGAGCGCAACGTAGACGACGGCTCGTACCGCTTGGTCTATACGTTCATCAACGTTCGTGCTGCCCAGGAGCAGATCGCGCAGGACGGCAGCTATGCGATTGAGAACCTGGTGGTTGAGGGCATCGACCAGTACCAGGAGATTCCATCCATCAGCTCGTACTACCCTGCGGTGTTCCCGTTTGAAAATGAGGCACACGACCTGTTTGGGCTTGCCATTACCGACATGCAGATCGACTTTAAGGGCTTTTTCTACCAGGTTTCGACTGCCGAGCCCATGAGCGTTATCACGCCCGAGGTGAAGGCCGCGCG
This sequence comes from Collinsella sp. HCP28S3_E12, assembly GCF_052065595.1. NCBI lineage: Bacteria > Bacillati > Actinomycetota > Coriobacteriia > Coriobacteriales > Coriobacteriaceae > Collinsella > Collinsella sp. HCP28S3_E12. The sequence continues at coordinate 3,485 of NZ_JBQHTS010000004.1, read as the reverse complement.
CGAGAAGGCCATGAAGGTCCGCGCGGCCGCCGAGGCCAAGGCGCGCAAGGCTGCGGCCGAGAAGGCCGCCGCGGCTGCTGCAGGGGAGGGCGCTGCGAGCGTCGGCGATGCTGCGGGCGCTGCCGTCGCTCAGCCCGCTGCGGCTGCCGGCTCCGATGCTCAGCATGACGAGGCTGCCGCCAAGGCCGCGCTCAAGGCTGCCGAGATGGAGGCAAAGCTCGCCGCCATGGATCCCGAGAAAGCGGCCAAGGTTCGCGCGGCGCTTGCCGCCAAAGCCGCCCGCGATAAGCAAAAAAAGGAGGCGTAAGGTCCATGGCACATCGCTCCGTTATTCCGTTTGGCCCGCAGCACCCGGTGCTGCCCGAGCCGCTTCACCTGGACCTGGTGCTCGAGGACGACCGCGTTATCGAGGCAATTCCGCAGATCGGCTTTGTGCACCGCGGACTCGAGAAGCTCACCGAAAAGCGTGACATGCACCAGTTTGGCTACATCGCCGAGCGCATCTGCGGCATTTGCGCCGTGGGTCACAGCTGCGGCTATGCCAGCGCCTGCGAGCGCATGCTCGATATCGAGGTGCCCGGCCGCGTGCAGTATATCCGTACCATTTTGCACGAGCTTTCGCGCATTCACTCGCACCTGCTGTGGCTGGGCCTGCTCGCCGATGCCTTTGGCTTCGAGGCGCTGTTCTATCGTTCGTGGACCCTGCGCGAGCAGATTCTCAAGATCTTTGAGAGCACGTGTGGCGGTCGCGTGATTCTGTCGATTAACGAGATCGGCGGCCTTAAGCATGACATTGAGGACTCCGAGCTGGCGGGCATTGTCCAGACGCTCGATGCCATGCGCCCCGACTACGAGGCCCTGGTGCATACGTTTTTGGACGACAACAGCTGCGGCGAGCGCCTGCATGGCGTGGGCGTGATCAGCAAGAAAGACGCGCTGGACATGTCGATGGTCGGTCCGTTTGGGCGCGCCTCGGGCGTGGACTACGACGTGCGCATGTTTGGCGACGGTGCCTATGCGGACCTGGCTGCGTTTGAGCCCATCGTTGCCACCGATGGCGACTGCTATGCCCGCTGCCAGGTGCGCTGTGCCGAGGTCACGCAGGCCATGGACATCATTAAGGAGCTTGTGGGCAAGATTCCGCACGACGGCATCGGCGGGCGCACCAAGCTTACGCCGGCCGATGGCGCACGCGGCGAGGTTGTGATTGAGCAACCGCGCGGCGAGGCGTACTACTATGTGCGCGGTAACGGCACCAAGAATTTGGACCGTTTCCGCGTGCGCACGCCGACGTCGCAAAACCTGGCGGGCCTGACGCATGCACTGCAGGGCGTGCTCATTGCCAACGTGCCCATGATTATCCTGACCATCGACCCCTGCATTAGTTGCACGGAAAGGTAGGCGCGGCATGAGTTTGATGACATTTGCCAAGACGGCCTTGGGCTCTATGGTCAAGCAACCGGTCACGGTGCGCTATCCGCAGGAGGAGCTGACGGTGCCCGAGCGCCTGCGCGGGCATATCGTCAACGATATGGACGTGTGCATCTGCTGCGGTATGTGCGCACGTCGCTGCCCGGCGGGCGCGCTTGCGGTCGATCGCAAGGGTGGTACCTGGTCGATCGACCCGTACGCCTGCGTGGTGTGTGGCGAGTGCATCGAGAGCTGCCCCAAGCACTGCCTGACTATGGACACCGCGCGCACTCCAGTCGCGGCGGACAAGACTCCCACGGTAGAAACCAAGCCGGAATAGCACTGGAATAGAGCTGGAATAGGGGCCGGTGGGGCAAAAATGCCCCGCCGGCCCCGCGCGTGAACGCGCGGTTGGGCCGCCACGAACAAAACCATGCCGAATTACGGGGCTGAATAGCGAACCTCCGACCATACGGTAAATTGCAAAACCAAAACCGCAGGTAGACCGCTTGCTGTTTTTGAAAAAATGAAGGTATGGATGAGGGCTCCGGCTTTTGCCCCGTAATCTGGCATAGTTTTGAAATGGCGCCATATTGGTACCAGACCCTGATCCCCCGGGGATGGAGGAAAACGGATCATTTTGGCCTTGCGAGGGCTGCCACGTGACCCGTCTGCCACGAAATGGGCCTATCTACTACGTTTAAGCCGTCGCCCTCAACCATGGCAAATAATGCGAAATAAAAACCGCAGGTAAAACTCCTGTGGTTTTTCATGAAACGCGGTTATGGTCGGGGGTGCAGGACTAAACGTAGTAGATGGGCCGATTTCGTGGCGGGCGCCGTCAGCCGATCTCCGCGGGCGGAAGAAAACGGATCACTTTGGTCCTGCGAGGCTTGCGGAGGCATTCGTGCAGGGGCGCCCGAACAAAACTATGTCGGTTTACTACGATAAATTCGACATCCCCGACCATGACTGCATTTTTCCAAATATTGCAAGCGTTCTACCTGCGGTTTTGCAAGCTCGCAATTTGCTGTGGTTGAAGGTGGGCGATTCATCGTAGTAAACTGGCATCGTTTTGAAATGGCATTAAACCGGTAGCAGACATTTTGTTATGCCGGGGCGGTCGGTCTTCGGGCAACTACCCTCGCAGGTAGGCGATGGCGATCTGCGTGCGGTTGCGCAGGCCCATTTAATATGAGAAAGCCATTGTCAATAGGCGTGTTTGTTCGAGCCCGGTTTTAAACCGGGCTTTTTCGTTTCCCGTCGGGAGGGCCCGCGCACGCTGCACGTTTAGTCGACGCTTGCCTGGCAAGCTAATATCCGCGGGCTCTTGCGGGCGCGCTGCCGGCGGTCAGCCCGGTATGTCCGCGCACCCCACCGCATTTCGATTCTCCGTCCGGCGCGCTCGTCCGAAACCAGTCTTGTTCACGGGCGCGGCCCTTGCCTTGGGCTGCCCAAAAAAGGGTCGTGAACGCGCGCCGGCGATGCGTCGAGGCGCGGGCCCTCCCGGCGGGAGGCTTGTTGTCCGACGGGGTCAGCCGAGGGTCCCCTCCGCCCGGCGCCCGATCTCCCAGACCCAGCAGGCGAGCTCGCGCGCGACGGCGGCGTTTGCCTTGCACGGGCTCTTGCCCGCCGCCGCCAGCGCCTCGCGGCGGCGGCAGAGCCTGGCGGTGCAGTCGTCGGCGCGCGCCCGGATCGCCGCGGGGACGTCCGCGCCGGGCGCCGGGGCCTTCGGGCGGGGCGAGCACGTCAGGTAGTGCCACGCCGACTCCACCAGCGCCGTCCTGGCGAGCCGGTTGCCCGTCTTGGTTATCCCGCCGCGCCGCTCGGTCTCGCCGCTCGAGCGCTCCGACGGGACCAGCCCGCACCAGCTCGCGAAGGCCGGGGCCGTCCGGAACCTCGTGAAGGAGCCCGCCTCGGCTGCGAGCCTGAAGGCCGTCAGGGTGTCGATTCCCTTGATGCAGGAGAGCGCCTCGACGGCCGGGCGCCACCGGTCGGTCCGGGCGAGGGCGAGCACCTTCTTCTCGAGCTGCCGGCGGTCCGACTCCGCGCACCTCGCGGCCGTGACGTAGTAC